>DASPXY010000548.1:0-3188 GCA_035637055.1 Gemmataceae bacterium
AACAAGCGCTTGAAGCTGACAGCGCGCGATCCGTTTGGCGGCACCTTACTACCGAGGTTCATCGATGCCGGCCGAGACCATCAAGGCAGCTCGCTCCGGTGCGATGCTCCTGACACTCGCGATCTCGCTGCTGCTCCGAGCGCAGGCCCCCCCAGACAGATGGGCGTTCTCGGGGGCCTCGCGATCCTCCTCTGGATTGCCGGCCCCGTAATGGCACTCTTGCTGACCGGCCTTTGGTGGCGGCGCGCGTCGGATATTGAATGACAAACGACATCGAAGAGATTGACTACACAGCTCTGCGCCGTTGGCGCCTCGCGATTCGCGGCGCCGTCGTGGCCGTCTGGGTGGTTGGCGTGGTGCTCGCGATCAGGTCAGGGTGGGATCCAAGCCCCTGGTGGCCTTCCGATCGCCCCTGGCCTTACCCGCTCGGCGCCATCCTCGTCGAGATTGCCAAGATCACGCTCATTTCCTTGGGCCTCTACGACATCCTGCGCCCGATGCCTGACGGCTCTTCGCTTGCACGCACCGCGCGGACGGCGGGCATCTTGGTGTTTACGCTCTTCTGGGTGGGAGCGACGATGTGGACGGATCGACCAGGCTACGCCTACGCAACAAGCACGTACGTCTTGATTCTCACCGGCCTCCTCCTTGTGACCCTCCTCGGACACGTCATCATCGCGGCCGCACGTGGCCTGCGGAGTCGCGGCCGCGCTCGCTAGGGTCGTTATGATCTTTTGTGCGCGATCGGTAGCGCGCCTGGCGGTTGGTTGATAGTGTGGGAAGATGACCAGCGCATCCAAGGAGGCGATCCATGTTCGATACGTCCACCCTGGTTCCGATTGCATTTCTCCTTAGCGTAGCCTTCACGCTCGTGGCGATGACGAAGGTCATTTCGGACGGGCGCACTCGGCGTCGACTGATCGAGAGCCGAGCGGCCCCGGAGCTGGTGCGTGCGATCGTGACGCCGGCGAAAGAGGATCTGGGACTCTACAGTGCGCTGAAATGGGGAATCCTGACCGGCGCGGTCGGAGTGGCGCTGATTGTGGTCCAGTTCCTCCCGTACCGTCCGGACCAGCCCATCGTGTTGGGTGTTATCCTCGTCTTCGCGGCCGCGGGCCTGATGGCCTACTACCTAAGCGCGCGGCGGCTCGTACCACCGACTCATGATGGCGGCGTTTGAGTACTCCATGAACTCTGATCAATCGCTTCTTGCGAACTATTGGTGGGCCATCCTTCTCGGGATCAGCCTGGTGGTGTGGTCATGGCGCACGTGGCGCCGGATGAAGGGGCCGCCGCCACGATAGAGTAGGGAGAGCCCCTGTTGCGTCGACGCCGCGCCCGTTGGGCGGCAGCCACACGACGCACCGGGGCGATCGGCGGGGAGGGCGGTGCCCTAAGCGCCGTCCATCGCACGACGGATTCGTTCCAGCCATGCGCAGGCGTTGAGGTATGGAACTTGCTCATCGCTGCACACGTGGAACACTTGTAGCGGATCCCCCACATCAGGAGTATCTCATGCCTCGTCTCCCCACAGGCGTGCGCCTCGCCATCGGCGCGCTGGCGTGTGCCGTGCTGATCGAAGCGTGTTCCGACAACACCGCCCCCCCCATTACCACGCCACCGTCGTTCTCGCTGTCCCTCACGAGCAGCTACTTCCAACAATGCGCCAACGGCGGCGACGGAGGCGAGCCCTGCTTCTACATCAACGGCGTGCTCAACGACACCAAGAGTCTCTACCGCGAGAGCGACGTCATCGCTGAGCGGTTCCTCATCCCCGGCCTCACCGCCGGCCACACGTACCGGCTGGTCTTCGACTGGGGCTGGGAAAAGGCGGTCAACCCCGGCCACATGAACTACGACTTCCTCGCCGGGTGGAACACGACGCTGGGGCCGCTGGCCAACCCGTGCGGCGACCCGCTCGGGAACGGCTCGGCCGACATCCGTACCATCTGCAACGCCAACAACACGATCAAGCCGGCCTACAGCGCCAGCGCGGCGTTCCAGGCCGTGCCCGACGCGATCTTCACCACGAACGCGCCGTTGGGGCTGGCCACGGAGCTGCAAGCAGCGATCGACCGCTTCCAGACCGCCCACGGTGCCGACGCGGTGCGCTTCGACATCCTCGGCGGAAGCTTCCCGCCGAACGCATACGACAACGTCGCGTATACCGTGAACGGCGACGACGTGACGGGGCGATTCACCGTACGGTTTACCGCTTCGGAGTCTACCGTGATGCTGCTCTGGGGCGGCCACTTTGCCGATCGCCGCGACTATCGCCTCGCCGTCTGGGACGACGACAAGAACGCGGCGACGCCCGAGGTCCAAGGCAACCTGACGGGAGCGGCCGGGCAGACGGGCGCGCCCTTCCAGTTCTCTCAGCAGTACCTGAAGGACCTCCAGTCCGGCGACTCGACGGGCATCGGCTCGCTGTCGAACAACGTGCAGGGGAGCGTCCTCGAGCCGTCGCCCGGCGCGAGCATCGCGATCGCGGCGAGCGACACGAATGGCATTGGCGAGCCACACACCTTCACCGTCACGCTGCTCAAGGACCTCGACGACGGCGCCGGTACCGTGCCGGCGGCGGGCGAACACGTAGGCGTGACGCTTTCCGCGTCGGGCGGGGCCGTCGTGCAGGTGAACGCCGCGGCCAGCACCTGTGACGACGCGGGCGCGAACACCAACTCGAGCGGACAATGCACGATCGTCTTCACCTCGAACTCCGCGGGCACCATCACCGGCACGGCCACGGCGACGCTGCTGCTCAGCGGGACCTCCGTGACCGTTTCGACCGACGGCTCGGGCGACAACTCCGCGCCCGCGGTCAAGGTCTTCCTCGCCGGGACGATCCGGTGGCTGAAGCACGACGGCAACGGGCAGCTGCTCGGCGGCGCCGTGTTCACGCTGTGCCGCACGGAGGTGTGGAACAGTGATCTCAACGGCGGCGCCGGCGGCTACACCGACATCAACCCCGATGTCTGCGCCGACGTCACCGACAACGTGTCGGGCACCGACAGCCCGGGCGCGCCGCCACCCGCGGATCGCGACGGCACGGGCGGCGAGTTTGAGGTCGGCGGGCTGATCCTCGGCAAGTACACGATCCAGGAGAAGACTCCGCCGCCCGGCTACATCCCCGATCCGGACACTGAGCACGCCGATCTGTCCACGGCGACCACCAGCGTCACAATCGA
>DASPXY010000549.1:0-6403 GCA_035637055.1 Gemmataceae bacterium
GGATGGACATGGGGAGACTCCTGCCGGTGACGATGGCTTGAACACCCCGTCATTGCAGCTGCTCTCCCCATCTTCGTCTACCCCCCACGACGCAACTCGTTGCTGCGTAAGAACCGAAAGCTGGACGATCTCTTCAGGCGGAATGAAGTTCATTCCGCCTGAAGGCGGGACTACGAACAGAAGGCAATCGCGGCCCTGTGGAGATACGAATAGCTACATTGATTATCGCGCGGCCCGTCCAGGGCGTCCATGTCAACCGGTCGGCGCCGCGAGTGGTGAGCCTGCCTTCCACGCCGCCAGCGCATCCTCGTAGAGTTGCAGCATCTGCGGCAGGCACACCTCCAGGCTGTAGTGCGCGCGAATCATCTCGACCCCCGCGGCGCCCAGGTGCCGGTACTCCTGCGGGGCGTCGAGCACCTTCGACGCCGTGTCGGCAAGGCGCTCCACATCGAAGAAGTCCGTCAGCAGACCGTTCTTGCCGTGCTCAATCATCTCGCGCACCGGGCCGGTGTCCGACGCCAGCACCGTCGCCCCGCATGCCAGGGCGTCCATCAGCGACCAGGAGAGCACGAACGGCACCGTCAGGTAGATGTGCAGGTCGCTCAGCGAGAACAACTCCGCCAGCGCCGGTGTCGGCAGTAGGCCGGTGAAGACGAACCGCGACAGGTCATAATCGTCGCGCGACAGCACCCAGTCCTTGAAACTCGCACTCCCCGTCACCTCCTTGTCGCCGCCGTAGCAAACGCGATCCTGGCCGACGACGACGAACAGCACGTCCTGTCGCCGCTGGCACAACAGCCGCGCCGCCTTCATGAAAATGTCGAAGCCGCGCATCGACTCCATGCCGCGCGACACGTAAGTGACGACCTTCATGCCGTCGGGCACCTCGCGATTGCCGAGAGTACGTGGGCGCCCCGGCAGCGGCTTCCAGAGGTTCGTATCGACGCCGTCGAAGACGACGCGCACCTTGTCGTGAAAAATCTTCGGCAGACGCTCGCGCTGCCAGCGTGTCGGGCTGTAGCCGGCGTCGCAGTTCTCCAGGTCGAGCAGCAGCGTGGCGTTGCGGGCGCGGGCACGCAGGCAATTGATCGACGGCGAGGGGAAGTCGGGCCGGAAATCCATGTCCGAACCCTTTGTGCGATAGAAATACTCGAAATAGTTGACAAGCGGACAATCGTAGAGTTCGCGGAGGAAGATCGTAGACAGAAAGCCGGAGTGGGCGACGATGAGGTCGGGTTTGACGTCAGGGCGCGAGTGCAGGGCTTCATAGAGGGCGTGACTGTGCCAGACGGAGTTCTCGAAGGTGCGGCTGCAATAGTGGTTCTTGTCGGTGGCGCCGCCGCGGACGTGATACTGGATGCGTTCGATGCCGCCGGAGTAGCCGGCCGGCTTCTGCGAGGCGAACGTGCAGCGGAAACCCTTCTGCTTGATGAGGTAGTCCGCAATGTGGCCGAACTGCGCGGGGAAATTCTGATGAATGAAGAGGATGTGCATACGGGTTACCAGGGAGTCATGCCGCCGTTGACGCACAAGGTCTGGCCGGTGACGAAGGATGCCTCTTCGCTGGCGAAGTAGAGGACAGCGTCGGCAACGTCCTGCGGCACGCCCCAGCGCCCGGCGGGGATCAGGCTGAAATAGGCGTCCTTGACCTCCTGCGGATCCTGTTCGTGGCGCTCGACAGGGATCCAGCCGGGGGCGACCGTGTTGACGGTGATGCCGAACGGGGCCAGCTCCCGCGCCATGCTGCGCGACCAACCGATCTGCCCCCCCTTGGCCGCCACGTAAGCACTAAACGGGCTGACACTGCGATGAAAGACCTCGGAGGTGAGGTTGACAATGCGGCCCCAGCGCCGGGCCTTCATGTGGGCCAGCCCGCGCCGCGTCAGCAGGTAGGGGCTCTTGATGAAGAAGTCGAGCATGGTCTGGTAGAAGTCCCAGTCGTACTCCTCGATCGGTTTGAGGGGTTGCTCGCAGGTGGCGTTGACAATGAGGATATCGGGCTTGCCGAGGGCCTTCTCGGTTTCGCGGAAGAGGGTATCCACGCCGTCCTCGGTGGTGGCGTCGCAGCGCACCAGGATGCTCTCGACCCCGGCGACTCGGAGTTCGGCGAAGGACTTCTCGGCGCGCTGCAGGTTGTTGAGGTAGTTGACGGCAACCTTGGCGCCGGCCTTGCCGAGTGTCTGGGCGATGGCTTTGCCCAGGCCGGTACTGCTGCCGGTGACGATTGCGATATGGCCACCAAGAGAGAATGGCATCGATGGAGGCTCCTCAAAGGTGCAAATGCAGTCGCTGCTGTTGCAGGCCAATTATCGGGCGAGACGAGAGTTACGGCAACTGTTCGCTCCTGAACTGAGTGCAGCGGCAAACGACGTCTTGTTCGTAGTACCGCCTTTAGGCGGCCTGACGTCAAGCCGCCTAAAGGCGGTACGACGAACAAGACCTCCCTGGTTCCTGCATTCGCACAAGCGCAAGGTGGCACCGCGTCTCCAAGTGTACCGGCGGCGGAAGGCGTTACCTCGACCGTAGCGGCGAGCCAGCGCGTTCCATAAAATGATGCTTTTGCAACGAGGACAGGCACCATGCGTCAAATTCAGATCGGCAATGTCAAGGAAACCGTCGTCGAGCGTGCGGACTTCCCGCCGGAGAAGATCAAGGCCATTCTGGGCAAGGAAACCGTCGCCGTATTGGGCTATGGCGTGCAGGGCCGCGGCCAGTCGCTGAACCTGAAGGACAACGGCGTCAAGGTGATCGTCGGCCTGCGCGAAAAGGGCCGCGGTTGGGATCTCGCCCAGCAAGACGGCTGGGTGCCAGGCGAAACACTCTTCTCCCTCGAAGAAGCGGCCCGTCGCGGCACGATCATCCAGTACCTGCTCAGCGACGCCGGCCAGAAGGAGCAGTGGCCGGCCCTCAAACCGCTGCTGACCGCCGGCAAGGCGCTGTACTTCTCCCACGGCTTCAGCATCGTCTACAGCGACCAGACCGGCGTGGTGCCGCCGAAGGACATCGACGTCGTCCTCGTCGCCCCCAAGGGCTCGGGCACGACGGTGCGCCGCCTCTTTCTCGAAGGCAAGGGCATCAATTCCAGCTACGCCATCCATCAGGACGCGACCGGCAGAGCGCTGGACCGCTGCCTGGCGTGCGGTATTGCGATCGGCTCGGGTTACCTGTTCGAGACCACCTTCAAGCAGGAGGTCGTCAGCGACCTGACCGGCGAACGCGGCGTCCTCATGGGCGCCATTTACGGTCTGTGGCTGGCGCAATACGAGGTGCTGCGCGAGCACGGCCATTCCCCCTCGGAAGCGTTCAACGAGACCGTCGAGGAGGCGACGCAAAGCCTCTATCCGCTGATCGCCGAGAACGGCATGGACTGGATGTACGCCAACTGCTCGACGACGGCGCAGCGCGGCGCCCTCGACTGGTTCAAGCGGTTCCGCGATGCCGCCAAGCCGGTCTTCGAGGAACTGTACCAGCGCGTCGAGGCCGGCGACGAGACGCGGCGTGTGCTGGAGGCCAACAGCCGCAAGGACTACCGCGAGCAACTAGAAAAAGAATTAAAAGAGATCGCCGATAGCGAAATGTGGCAAGCAGGCAGCGTCGTCCGCTCCCTGCGACCGGAGCGCGCCGCCAAATCGAAAGGTTGAACGGCCGCCCGTCGCCCGCCGGAGCAACCTGCGATGGATTGGATCACCGAAACGATCGCGATTGGGAACTATCTCGATGCCCAGGACGCCGAGTTGCTGCGCCGCGAAGCCATCGGCTCGGTCCTCGGCCTGACGCGCGCCCTGGAGGGAGTCGAGGCGGCTGCGCTGGGCGTGCAGGGGATTCGCATGGTGCCGCTGGCCGACGGGCCGGGCAACGATCTGCGCACCTTTCGCCTGGCCCTGGCAGCCCTCGCCGAACTCCTGGCGTCGGCGCCGCCGGTACTGGTCCACTGTCATGCCGGCCGGAGCCGGGCCGCGGTCGTGGTGGCGGGCCATCTGATCGCCACCCGCGGCCTTGCTCCCGACGAGGCGCTGGCGCTGATCGCCGCCAAGCGCGAGATTGCCGTCAGTCCGGCCCTGGAGCGGCTGCTGGACCACCTGTAGTCGTGGTTCGTTTGCACTGCGAAGCGCACCTTGGTGCCCTGCGAGGGGAACACGTCATGAACTGGAAACGACTGATCACGGGACTGTCCTTGCTCTGCTTGCTGACGGGTGTGCTGCTCATTTGCTTCGCGACCGGGGGCTTCCTCAACCGGACCCATCATCCTGACTTCGGGCGCCATGACGCCCTGACTATCAACGGCATTTTCCTGGACATGCCGGGGCCGGTCGCCGGGTTCGTCTTCCTGGGCGTTGGCGCTGTCGGTCTCGTCGTCGTGTTCTCGATGAACAAACCGTCCCCGCCCGCGCGGGCGACCACCGGCGCACACCTGGAGGACGCAGCGGCGAAGTTCCCCCTGAAAAAATCCGCCGCTCCCCCGCGCGGGGACAAGATCGAGCCGCACGATTGAAGAGCGCCCCTGGAGCCAGTCTCATGATGAGCCTTGCCGACCTGCACCGCGCTGTCCAGACCACGCTGGCAAGCAAACGGTTGGGACAGGCTGTCTTCGTCCGGTACCTGCTGCACGGTCCGGATCGTGCCACCGTCGCCCTGCCGCGTCTCGCCCAGCTCACCGCCGCAGTACGCGACTGGATCGGCCAAACCCTGGAGCGCGTCCACGCCCTCGGCTCGCCCAAGGCGGGCCAGGTTTCGCTGACGCTGGAGTTTGGCGGCGGCGCGACCGCCCTGGTCTGCTGGGCCGCCTCGTCCGCCGCGGGCTACGGCATTGATCTCACCGTACTGGGCAACCACGGCGCTCTCTACCACGACTCCGGCAGCGCACGCACGTGGGAGAGCGGCGCCCTGCCGCCACCTGAAGCGCCCGACAAGGCGCTGCTCGCCGTGCTGGAACGAGCCTTGCGTTCCGCTGCTCCGGTGACCGTCGAAGGAGGCGCCCCGTGAAACCGCGTTACGGCGTGCTGCTGGTGACCGGCAACCACACCCATCAGGAGAACTACGCCGCCGCCTTCGCCGCGGACCAGCGCTGTCGCCTGATCGCCGTCACCGACGAGGCCGGCATCGACAAGCGCCGTCGCGGATTGAACGAGCGCCTCGCGAAGGCGCTGAACATTCCCTATATCGCCGATCTGAAAGAGGCGCTGGCACGGAAGGACGTTCACCTCGTCAGCGTTTGCGCCGAGCCGGAGCGGCGCGGCCGCATCGCGCTGCTGTGCGCCGCGGCGGGCAAGCACCTGTACCTCGACAAGTCGCTGGTGCCGCAGCTCAAAGAAGCCGACGCCCTCGTCGCCGCGGTCAACAAGGCCGGCGTGCGCAGTCACATGTTCAGCTTCATCAGCCAGCCGTGGGCACGCGAGGGCAAGCAACTGCTGGAGAGCAAGCGCCTGGGCCGCTTGCTGGCGATTCACGCCGACGCCTTTTTCGCCAAGGGCCGCACCGGCACCGCGAAGCTCGGCACGCGCCGCAAGGAAGAGTATCCGCCGCAACGACACCAACTGATCGAGGCGAAACGCGAACTGGACAACGTCGGCGTCTATCCAATCACACTCGTACGCTGGCTGACGGGACGGCGCTTCCGGACCGTGCTGGGTGTGACCGCGAATTACTTCTTTCGCGAGCATCAGCAGCATAACGTCGAGGACTTTGGCCTGCTATCCTGCACCCTTGATGACGACCTGCCGGTGACGATCGCGGCGGGTCGCTACGGGTGGACGACGCACCCGGCCGGCGGCGTGAATCGTCTCGTCCTCGTCGGGACGCAGCGCACCGCCATTATCGATGCCAACCGCCCACGGCTCGAGGTCTACACCGACGAAACCCCGTGGACTCCGCCGAACCCGCACGCGCAAGACCCGATGGCGTTCTGGTCCAGCACTCAGGATGAGGTCCATACTCGGCCGAAACGGACCTGGGTGCCGGCTGGCGCGGCGGCCCAGAGCGACGCCGCGTATTTCCTTGATCGACTGGACGCGAAGCGCGACAGCGAGATCAACGTCGCGGAGGCAGCCCTGGCAACGGAGGTGCTGCTGGCGGCGTATCGCTCGGCGGCGACGGGTGCCGTCGTCACCTTGCCATTGCCGCGCTGACTCCTTGCCCCTGCGCGGCGAGATGGTAGAACACTCTCACCTGCCTGCAACTGCGGGCTGGTGCTGGGAGGGCCAGGTCTAGCTTGGTGCTTTGCACCGTGGGCGGTGTTGCGCCGCCCCAGCGTTTGGCCTCTCATACGGCAGCAGGAAGGCTGTTTCAGGCCCGCGTGAGGATGACACGGTGACCAGGTGACCAGGTGACCAGGTGAAAGGGAGTTACGCCGGTCACCTGGTCACCGTGTCACCCTGTCACCTTGTCATCCGCAAGGGCCCGAGAG
>DASPXY010000550.1:0-4041 GCA_035637055.1 Gemmataceae bacterium
TGCAGGTTCTTTTCGCGTGTCTCACTCAACTCGATGCCGTAGAGTAACTCAGCCAGAACGGGAATGGCGATACCAAGGCGATTGCCGCGTGTCACTTCTTCCCGAGCACGCTCGAAGACACCGTGGCGGCGGTTGATGTAATCGCTCGCTATCCCGGTATCCAAAAGATAGCGTCTCATTCCCACATCCTTCGTAACTTCTCGGCCCGCTCGTTGAACCTGGCCTTCTCGAACTCCTTTTGGCTTCGCCGCGCCTCTTGCCACTGAGCCTCTTCGTCAGGAGTCATGTGGAGCGGCGCAATCCGATCCATGAGGGCCAGTTGGCGAGCGATTTCTTCCGGGCCAGGGGGTTCGTCCTCCTCGCGGTGAGGATGCATCGCTCCCTCGGAAATCGGCTCGACCAGGACGGCTGTCCCATCCGGCCAGTCCGCGGGCGCGTCGAGGACGATGTGACCGTCCTTGTAGGTGCCCCTGATCGCGTTCATGGCGTCCTCCGTCATTGGTTCCCGGGCAACCCCTGAAGCAGACGCTCACCAGTCGTCGATGCCGAGTTGGAGCTTGGCGGCCTCGGACATGCGATCCTTGTCCCAGGGCGGATCCCACACCACATCGACTTTTGCCGACGTGACGCCCGGCACGCGCCGCACCTTCGCCTCGACGTCCCCTGGCAGCGAACCGGCGACCGGACAGCCCGGGGACGTGAGCGTCATGCGAATGCCAACTGCCCCCGATGGCTTGATGTCGATATCGTAGATCAGGCCCAACTCGTAGATGTTGACGGGAATCTCAGGGTCGAAGCAGGTGCAGAGGGCGGCGATGATGTCCTTTTCCAGTTTTTCGATCTGTTCGGACGACATTTCGACCGTCGCGGCGGGCGTCTCCGGGGCCGGGGGAGCCGCAGGCACAAGCGGCGTCTCGCCGACTTGTGGCAAGGACAGGCGCTGCGAGCCAGTTTGCGGTGGGGTGTCGCTCATCGTGGGTTCCTCGTGCGGCCTACTGCGTCGCCAGGCGCGTCGCGAAATCGCGGACGCGCTGCACCATCTCCGCCAGGCCAGTCCGGCGGCCCATGCTCAGGTTCTTGTCCAGCCCGACGCGCTCGAAGAAGCCCTGCACGTCGAAGGCCAGCACTTCGTGCGCCCGCTGCCCTGAGAACAGCCGCTGCAAGATGGCCAGCTCGCCGCGCACGATGTCGGCATCGCTGTCGGCCAGAAACTCCAGCACGTCCGTCGTCCCCGGTTTCCGCCGCGCCCACATGTAGACGGTGCTCTGACAGCGCTTGACACGGGTCGCGTCGGTCTTCAGCTCGTCTGGCATTGGCGGCAGTTTCGCGCCGAGTTCGATAATGTACTGGTAGCGTTCTGGCCAGCCATCGAGGAACTCGAAGACCTCGGCCAGTTCGTCGGCGGCGGCTTCCGGGCTGGACGCGGCGGCCTCGGGAAACTCAATCTCGGACCCGGCAGGGTTTTCCGCGACGGACACCGACCGAGGACGGCTGCTGGCGACGATCTGCCGCAGCGCCGCGACAAAGGCATCCACTTCCTCAAGCGTGTTGTACAGCGCGAACGACGCTCGGGCGGTGCTGGGGATGCAGAAGCGCTCCATGAGCGGCTGGCAGCAATGATGCCCTGTGCGGACCGCGATGCCCTCCAGATCCAGCCGCGTGCCGACGTCGAGCGACGCGATCGGCGGATCCTCGACGACGAACGAAATCACCGCGGCTTTGTCAGCCGCCGTGCCGATGATGCGCACTCCAGGGATATCGGCCATCTTATCAGTAGCGTATTCGAGCAATTGCTTCTCGTGGGCGGCGATCGCATCACGGCCAACGTCCTCCACGTAATCAAGGGCCGCCCCGAGGCCGATGGCACCGGCGATGTTCGGCGTGCCCGCCTCGAACTTGTAGGGCAGCTCGTTCCAGGTCGTTTTCTCGAAACTGACCGAGCGGATCATGTCGCCGCCGCCCTGGTACGGCGGCATCAGTTCCAGGTGGACCGCCTTACCATAGAGCGCCCCGATGCCGGTCGGCCCGTAGATCTTGTGCCCGGAGAAGGCGTAGAAATCGCAATCCAGCGCCTGCACATCGACGGACAGGTGCGGCACCGCCTGGGCGCCGTCGATCAGCACCGGGATGCCGAGACGGTGGGCCATGTCGATCACTTCCTTGATCGGATTGATCGTGCCGAGCGCGTTGGAGACGTGGCTCAGCGCGACCAGCTTCGTCCGCGGGCCGAGCAGCCGTTCCAGTTCATCCAGCCGCAGCTCGCCGCTGTCGGTGATCGGCACGACGCGCAGGTGAGCGCCCTTCTCCTGACACAGCATTTGCCAGGGAACGATATTCGAGTGGTGCTCCATCCAGGTGATGACGACCTCGTCGCCGGCGTGGACGTTCTTGCGGCCGTAGGTTTGGGCGACGAGATTGATGGCATCGGTGCAGCCGCGCGTAAAAATAATCTCGCGTAGGCAGCTGGCTCCGAGGAACTTCTGCACCTTGAGACGGGCCGACTCATACGCCTCGGTGGCGTGCTCGCTCAGGACATGGACCGCACGATGGACGTTGGCGTTGTCGTGTTCGTAGTAGTGGCGCAGCGTGTCGAGGACCGCCCGCGGCTTCTGGCTGGTGGCGGCATTGTCGAGATAGACCAGCGGCTTGCCGTGCGCCTTTTCCGCGAGGATGGGGAAATCTTGACGAAGGCGGCGCACGTCGAGCGGCCCAGAGCGGGCGGTGTGCGTGGGCGGCGTCAGGGTGGGAGCCAGTGGGATGTTCATGATACCTCCTTGACGCCCGGCTCGGTCGAGAGACTTTGGCGGGCCAGCAGCAACTCTTCAAGTTGGCGGCGCAGCGTTTCGAGCTTCATCCGGTCGAGCACGTCGTTGGCGAAGGCGTAGGTGAGCAGGCTACGCGCGTCCTCCAGGCCAATGCCGCGCGCCCGCAGGTAGAAAAGCGCGTCTGTCGAGAGTTGACCGATGGTGGCGCCATGCGTGCATTTGACGTCGTCGGCGAAGATCTCCAGCTGCGGCTTGGTATTGATGACCGCATCTTCGGAGAGAAGCAAGGTCTGGTTCGTCTGCTTCGCGTCGGTCTTCTGGGCGTCCTCGCGGACGTAAATCTTGCCGTTGAAGACGCCGTGAGCCTTGCCGTCGAGGATGCCCTTGTAGAGTTCGTGACTGGCGCAGTGCGGTTTGGCGTGGTCGATGGTGGTGCGATTATCGACGTGCTGTGTCCCATCGGCGAGGTAAAGCCCGTTTAGGATGGATTCGCAGCCCTCACCCGCGAGCGTCACGCCGATCTCGTTGCGAGCCCAACCGGCGCCGAGAGTGACGGCATGCGACGAGAAGTTGCTGCCGCGTTCCTGCCGCACTTGCAGCGTCTCCAGGTGGAAGGCCTTCAAACTCTCCCGCTGCAGCTTGTAGTGATCAATGTAGGCGTTCTCGCCAGCGATGATCTCGGTAACGGCATTGGTGAAATAGACCTCGTCGGTCCCCAGATAGCTTTGCACGACGGTCAGCTGACTGTTGTCCTCGGCAACGATCAAGGTGCGTGGGTGCGAAACCGTCGGCTCCGTCGGGGCGGTCGAGAGGAACACGAGTTCGATCGGCTCGCGCAGGACAACGCCCCGACCGACATGGATGAACGCTCCGTCGCTCAGGAAGGCAGTGTTGAGGGCCGTGAAGGCGTGGCTCTCGTGGCGGGCCAGTCGCGTCAGGTGCGGCTCAACGAGCGTTCGGTGTTGCTCCATCGCCGCAGCCAGGCTGCCGATTACGACATTGCCGGGCAGGGCACCCGGAGTGGACAGGTCCGGGGCCAGGCGCCCGTTGACGAAGACGAGTCGCACGGTGGCGGCGATATCAAGGGCGTTGTCGCTCGACCCCTCGGCGGTGAAACTGTGCAACTCGTGCCCCGACGCCAGTTTGAACGGAATCTCGGCGAGTGGGGTGAGACTGGTGAACTTCCAATCCTCATCGCGCGACGTGGGGAAGCCGACCTCGGCGAAGCGTTCGATGGCAGCAGTGCGCAGGGCATGTGGCCAGGCGCTGACGCGGT
>DASPXY010000551.1:0-13942 GCA_035637055.1 Gemmataceae bacterium
CCCACGGACGAACGGAGGTTTTGGCAGAGCCTCTAAGGTAGTGACCCTCGGGCGACTGAGGTCCGCGAAGCAGCCATGCCGTCTCTCGCAGACGGGATCTGCGTGCCCACTGCCGATCCCCAGATCGGTAAGAGCGACGAAAAGGTAACCCTGGCTCTCTTGAACTTGTGTGACGCATTCTTGCCTGCGGCAGAGTAGCCTAGCGGCGAGGCAGCGGACTGTTAACCCGCCCAACGTGAGTTCGACTCTCACCTCTGCCTTTCTGACCGATACTCCCGTGGCCCAGCGGCAACAGCACTGCGCTGAACAGGAGGCAAGCGCAGGGCAACTGGCGCACCTCTCTTGCCCCGTCGCGGAGTCGCACCGTTTGCGTCGGCGAATCTGATGGGGAGTCCTGGTCTGGGATCAGCCCGGGGCTGCTCGCTCGCACCTTGAAGGTCTGGAAGTGTTGTGGCAGCACGCCGCCTTGGTAAGCGCGGCAGACCGGGTTCGACTCCCGGCCGGACCTCTGGATTGAAGATGGGGACGACAAACGGGCCTGTGGTCCAACGGGACGCCGCCAGTCTGGCAGACTGAACATGCGGGTTCGACTCCCGCCCGATCCACTCGCTACGGAAGGCAGCCGGATACGGCTCGCCGGGCCGGTTTGGAAAGCCGCGCGACCGCAAGGTCATGAGGGTTCGACTCCCTCGCCTTCCGCTGCTTTGCCCTGGTGGTGAAACGGACGAACATTCCTCGCATCGCACGAGGCGTTCCGGGGTCGACTCCTGGCCGGGGTGCTGTTGTCATGCCGCTCGTCACGTATCCTCTTGGTGCGGACGTATTCCCTTCGCGCTACCCAGCTACAGCCTCTTTTCTTCAGCGGGAGATCGCTTTCCAAAGGCTCCGGCGACCCCCCCAAGAGGAAACTCTCATGATGAACCGTATCTGGTTTCAAGCCATCGTCGCCATCGGCGACCGGATCGCCGCCCTCACGGCCGCTGCGCCTCTGGTGAGATTAAGGTTCCCCAAGTCAGTCAATCGTCACATGTATGAATCGCCGGCGTGTTTGGCTATTCGTACCAAGTTCGACGGCGATGTAGTCGTCGTTGCGGGTGGTGACGCACTTCCTCTCCAACCTTGCCCCGTTCGTCCGCCTCTGGACCTGCAACCCTTTCGCCTGCTTGCTGTAGCGGTCCGTCGCGCTTGTGTCGGAGAAGGAACCGTCCGAGATGATGACCAGCCACGGGTTGATGTGCTTGAACAGTTCCACTGAGTAGCCTGCCTCCCTGCCGTGATGAGGTGCCAGCAGGATGTCCGTTCCCTTGATCGCCGAGACAAAGTGAGGCAGTTCGAGCAACTCCTTCCACGAGGGAGACTCGTTGTCGCCGGGGATCAGAATCTTGGAGCCAGCGTATGAAACGACAGTGACGATGCTGTGATTATTCAGGTTCGAGGTCGCACATTTGGTCGGGGTGTAGTAGAGGATCGACAAGCCGCTGTTCGTGGGATTCAGCGGATCCTGCTCGTAGGGCAGGGTCTGTGGAAAGGCTCGCAGGCATTGTAGATAGCGTTCGATGACATCCCTGTCTTCGCCGCGGTTGCCCTTGTCGATGTCGGCCTTGGACAGGTGCCGAGGGGCGACCACCTTCTTTGGCTTGAAGGCGGTCAGGTTGCCGATGTCCTCGATGTGGTCGCGGTGTGGGTGGGTGATAATCGCCGCATCCAGGTTCCGTACCCTTCCTCTGTGCCATAGATGGCCGAGGGGACTGAACGTGGCATCGGCAGGCTTGATGTAGGATCCGACTCCACAGTCGATGACCAGACGCTTGCCGGTCGGCGTTTCGATGTAGCAGGCGTTGCCGTGCTGCACATCCCAGAAGACGAACTTGGCGACCATTGTTCATGCGTCCTTCTTGCTCGAGTCAGATTTTTTCTCGTCCTTGACTGTGAGGAAGCCGATCATGGCGTGGGTGACTCGATACATCCCAAACCTCCTGTACCGGCGGAAGGCCAGGTAGGAGCAACCCAGGGAAAGAGTGAACAGAAACCACAGATGCTCTCGCTCGGTGGCCCAACCGGCGAGGATGGTGTGCTGCCCGGCGAGGTACAAGCGGACGAGCAGGGTCACCACCGCGAAGGTCAGAAGGGCGAAGGACACGGCGGCACCCCTGTAGAACCCTTCGCGGTAGATGTAGACGTCCCGCTCACCGATTTTGCCCGACCGGATCACGGCATCGTCGCACACCCGGTAAAGCCACCGAGGGTCCAGAC
Organism: Gemmataceae bacterium; assembly: GCA_035637055.1. Taxonomy (GTDB): domain Bacteria; phylum Planctomycetota; class Planctomycetia; order Gemmatales; family Gemmataceae; genus DASPXY01. The sequence continues at coordinate 2,254 of DASPXY010000551.1, forward strand.
CGGATGCAGCCACATCCAGCGTCTCTTGCACCTTCGTCCGGCAAGCCACAATGATGACGTCAGGGAGTCGGTACGGGCCTTGGCCCTCCAGCACCACGGTCTCCGTCGCCTTGTAGAGCTTTTCGAGAAGGTTCCCGAGTGACTGGGCCATGTGGCCGGCGAGGTAGGCGACCAAGACGAGAACTACCCACCCTGCCGCGTCCAGGGTGACGAGCGGGGCTTGACTTTGGGGTAGGTAGACCGCCCCGAACAGCAGACCAACCGCCGCGAGGAACACGGTCCCCGGAATCAGGAAGCCGAAGATGTCGTAGAGAGTGACTTGCAAATCCTTGATCATAGAGCGATCACCTCACTTCCGGCAAGAAAGTGGTTGGCCGTTATTCCGACCCCTAGGGGGCGCAAACGCTGCTCTCCAGTTTGGTAGCCCCTCTCCAAGCGCATGCATCGCAGGGGTGTGGCCGGGCCTGGCTGAATCTCGTGCGGGTTGCACAGGGACAGCGGCGACGAGGGATGCCTACGCGCTCCAGCGGGACAGCCGCTTACATGTAAAACTTGTACTTCGGCTGTGGCGTCTGCTCAGCCGGCACCTCTCGGAGAATGTCACCCACAAGTCGCGAGAATCTAACCGTGATCGGGAGCAGGCTCTCCATCTGGCAGGAATTCCAGTTCATCTTGGTCAGCGTCAGCACCTCTTGCATCAGTTCCACCCGCGACGTGTCCCCTACGTGGTCGGCGAGCTGGAGCGCGCAGGGCACGTGGCCGTGTGGATAGCGGCCGAGCCAGGGGACGTACCCGGACGTGTACAGGTAAGAAACCCCTCCCACGGTGAAGACCGTCCCGCGCAGCGGCGGGTTCTGTCCGGCACGGATCAGGCGAGCCTCGCTCGTCGGGGCCAGCGACACCAGGTCGAACCGCTTGACTCGCCGCAGAGCAGCCTCGAACCCTTCTCGTTCTGCGGGCTCGAACCGCGAGGTCTTGTGAACCACGACTCGTTGCGGCAGTTGGTTCCGCTCTTTCTCGTACCGCTCCAGGACCATGCTGATGAGTTGGTCCGCTAATTCTGCTGGCAGGTGAGGTGACCGGCCGTCTTCCTTCTCGTCCCAAGGGAACCGATGCCCCCGCAGCACCAACCCTTCCCCGTCCTCATCGAACGCCTGCGCCACACTCGTCCGCATCGCCCGAGACTCCCCAAGCGGCCGGTAGAAACTGACCCCGATATAGCATGTGGATGGCGGCAGGCCGTGCGGCCCCCAGGGCAACCCATCCGCCTTGAAATACAGTCCGGTGAACAGGTTCCAGGCGATCTTCGATTTGTGGTCCAGTTTGCGGCCGTAGGGGACCAGGCCCGTCGTCTCCTTCAACAGCTGCGTCGGTTTCTGGAACCGCATGGCCATCGCCTTGAACGCCTTCCGCAGATCGCGGTGGACCGGCCCCACGCCCTGCACGACGTAGTCCGCGGTGCTGCATTTCCGCAGTAGGTCTTGCGAGAGGACGAGGACGAGGTAGTCAAGCGGGTGATCCTTCTGGGTGAGGATCTCCAGTTTCTCCTGCAAGAGGCAGAGCAACGCCTCGAACCGCTCACCCGGTTGACGCATGGTGAGAATGTCCGACTGCTCTTGGCGGCTGATCAATTCGACCAGTCGGTCGTCTGTTCTCAACTCGCCCCGGAAACCCCGATCCGCCTTGAACCCCGGAAAGTGTGGGTGTCGCTCGTCCCCGGCGACGCCTTCGCAGCACTCGTGGTAAAACTGTCGGGCGTTGCTGACCGACTCGCGCGTGCCGATGTAGCCGACATGGACTTCGTGCTTGTGCCGGTTTGTCCCCAGCGACCGAGGGCCGTACAGTGGGATGCCGACTTTTGGATCGCAGTGTGTCATGCCTCCCGCGAACAGGAGTTGTGGCTCCGGCAACCACGTCGTATTCACGTGCGGCCGGTCCAGTTGTAGTGGTGCCAGGTTATTCGATGCCGTGGTCATCATCGCTGCTCCTTTCAAAGTCGGCCCAGTCGATCTCCTCACCCTCATCCAGGTCGCGCAATCCGACGAGAGTGAACAGGTCGTCCTCCTGACACTGATTCGAGTAGGTCTTCTCATCACCCGGTATGCCCGGCCAGTGGACATCGAAGGTCAGCAGCCGGGCCTCGATCACCGCCGACTGGCGGCCAAAGTTGAGGATCACTCGTGGCTCGCCGTCCGCCAGGTATTCCTTCCAGAAATTCACCTCCGACAGGTAGGCTTCGTTGAACATCCGGGCCTTCAGACGGGTCACCTTCGGACCGACCTGATCGGCCGCAAGGGGATTGACACCATCGGTGGTGAGGTGCCGCTCTGGCCGGATGCTCAAGCACCACTGCCGGCCGCCGAGGTGGTGAAATCGCAAGCCCACCGCCAGATGCCACCAGAAGGGCTTCTTCTGCCCGTCCTTCTTCCGTGTTGGCTGCCAGACAGTCTTGCGGGTCGCCGTGCTGGCAGCGAGGGGCCGGTAGGTGACCCGGGTTTCTTGACCCAGTCCGTCTGCGACGAAGTGGAACCGCTTGTGGTCCCTGTCGAACTGAAGGCACAGCCGAGCCGCGTGTCGGTTCATGGCCCTGTTGAGCAGATCGACATACCGGCGCATCCCTTCAGCCTCGGCCCACATCTCCTCGGCCCGGAGCAACCGGACGCTTCGGTGGTCGATGACATTGGCGAACGGGTTCTCGGTCTGCCGGAGGTCGTGGAAGGCGATCAACGCGCCGCCGCGGAGCAAAAAGGGGAGCAGTTCGTTGCGCCCTTCGGGATACCGGATGCGCTCCCAAACTTCCCGTTCCTGCCGTTCCCCGAACGGACACTCGGCGATGAAGACGGCCTGGGGGAGGTGAGTCACCGGGAGGAGGGAACTGTGGACCGTGTCTGTCCGAAAGACCGGCTCGGCCGGCTCGGCCTGGCGGTCGACGCTTCGGCGGATGCGCTCCTCGTGGTCGGCCTTCATCTGCCGGAGGACGGGGACACTGTAGGTCAGCTTCTGGCTGTCGACGACCTTGTGGTGTTCGCCGCAAAGCAGGATTAGGTTCGTGTGCTTGTCCCGCTCCTGCTCCGACATGCTTGATTGCCCCCGTGGCCCTCCGGGACTGTCCGCGACGATGTGGGCGATCTGCCCCACGATGACTGGATCGTCGAGCGTGCTGCCTGGGGCGCTAAGGGACTTGCCGCAGCCAGGGAAAGCGCAAATGCCTCCCGACTTCATGCAGAGGATGTTCGCCTCCTTCCGAAGGATTCCCTGTCGATCCTGAGCTTTCGGCTTCGATTTCGTCTTGGGCTTCTTCGCGGGCTTCGTCTTCGGTTGGTGCTTGGCCACGGCATCTCCAGAAGGTTGAATGACCCGCACGGAACGGAACGGGGACGGTCCCGCAACCGAAGAGTGCAGGAGAACGGCGGCAGTCGAGCGGCCGGGCGGCTCTCAGTTGGCCCCGACGCAGATGGCGACGGCAGCCGCGATCAGGTCGAGTTGGCTGCTCGGCAAGATGCCGAGTTTCTGCACGAAACGACGCTCAGAGATTGACTTGACCTGGAAGGCGTCCGCGCCGGACTCCTTGGTGAGTCCGTTCGTGAGCGTCACCGAGAGGTGGACGAACCAGGGGTAGTGAGCGAAATGCGGCTTCCAGTCCGTGATTGGCACCACAAGTCTGAGAGGGAGGCGTCCCACCGCGTCCTCACTGATGACAACGGCAGGACGCACCTTCTTCTGCTCGGGTTCGACGGAGGGGTCAAAGCGGACCCGCCACACTTCACCGCGACAGGGGCTCGGATTCGTTCCCATTCAGGTCTTCCTCGCTGAACGCTTCATAATCCGTCATCTCAGCGTCGGAGCGGTACTCGGCCTCAGCCAACGTGGCGGCGGCCTCCAGAATTGCCTGCCGCTGTTCGCGGGACAGTTTCCGCAGTTCAGCAGGCGACAGTCCGACGCCGGGCATGACGGCCTCAGTCGACTGCACGTTTGCCGTACAGCCAGGGCACAATTCTTCGGCTCGCTCACGGGTGATGATGCCCTCGGCCAACGCCCGTAGCGTCATCTGTTCCAGGCGGCTTGGCATTTCATGACCACAGAAATCGAACGGCTCGGCCTTCCTCCAGCCGTTCCTGCTGAACTCGATGCACACGTTGCGGTAGGTCGGTTGTTCGATGATGCTCAGATCCAATGCCCGGCGCGCCCAGGCTTGCATGCTCAGCCCGTACTTCCGCTTGAGCAGGCCCAGTTCCCGTACTTCCAGTCGGCGACGGCGGGTGCCGAGTTCGCGACGGGCAACCGGAGCCGGCACGAGGAAGGCGGCGGCAAAGCGGTGGGCCAGTTTCTCTTCTTCTTTCTCGCCCAGATCGTCGCAGTCCATGGCGAGATGGCCGAGTTCGTGCGCGAGGTTGTAGCGTCGTCGGTCGTCTGGGACGCCCAAATTGACGACGGCAACAGGTGTATCCTTGTTTGCCCAACCCGCCAGGCCATCGAACTCCCGGTCCCGATGCGGGTTTGGGACGACGATCCCTCCTCGGTCCTCGAAGGTGCTGGTCAGACTGTCAATAGGCAGTTCGTCGAGTCCCCATTCTTGACGTAACCCTTGAGCGGCGGCCTCCGCGTCCTCGACAGTCCGGGCGGGGTGAGGGTGTGGGAAGTTAGGGCGTTCCTCTGGGTGGAAGACCCCGCGCAGCCAGATTTGGCCCTCAACAACGCGCTGGGCGTACGCCTTGATTTGCTCCTGTCGGCCCTTCCGCAACTTGGAGAGTTTGCGGAAGGCGAGCCACTCAATGCTCACCGCCGGTTCGGAGACAAAGAACGACGCCTTGACCCCAAGGACACGCGCGAGCTGCACAAGGAATGTTTGGTTCGGGATGCTCTTCCCCTTCTCGTACTTCGACAAGCCTGCCTTCGTAATCGGCTGTCCGAGGGGGGTCATGCGCGCAGCAACTTCGTCGAGTGTCAGCCCAACCGCCAACCGTGCTTGCCGTATGCGATCCCCAATCATCGCCCTCCTCCTTGTTGACATTATTCGGGATTCTCGTCACTTTGTCAATGTTGACAAAATAACGAACCGGGCAGAATTTTGTCAACGGCAGCAGGAAAGCCCTGCGTACCCGGCAAACTTTACCCAGTCTGCCGGCCTGGGCGGTACGAATCCAGCCAACGGACAACCAACTCCACGAAGGCGAGAAGGGCTGAGCATCAGCCGAAGAGCCTTGCTCTCGCCCACCTGGCGGCAGCCTCTTGCAGCATCACCCGCCAAGAGGAGAACCGGGTACTTCGGCGAACGTAGGCATCCCAGGCCGCATCCGGGATCGCGCCGAAGTTCTGTCCGGGAAACGGACTGGCCTCGATCATCTCCTGGAAACTGCCAAAGCGCGAGCAACTTCGCATGAAGCCTGAGGACAGAAGTTCGCTGGCCGGGATCGAGTGTCTGCCGCGCAGGGTAACAGCCTTTCGCCTCAAACGGTCAAGTCCTTTGAGATCGAGTTCGATGTTCATTGTCCTTCTCCGTTCCGAATGCTTGTCCGCGCAACCATTCCGCTTACACAGGCCCGAACGTGATCTTGCCGGCAACGGCAGGCATCATGTCTCAAGCAGGCCGTCCTGCCGAAGGCCATCCCGAATCCGCTGACACGCCACACGAATCCCCTTGCTGACGGCTGGCTGGCTAACGCCGCACTCCCTGGCGATCTGGATCTCCGTCACCCCGGCCGCGTACCGCGTGATGTACCTGGCCTGGGCCTCGCTACAATACCGTGCTGCCCACTCGGCCAGTCTGCCACCTGACTCACTGACGAACGCTTGCAGGACGTCGGCTGGTCTGCCCTTCGGGTCCGGGAGCCTGTCTTTCAGGGTCTGCCAATCTCCGTTCTTGTTTGCTGGCCCCGGAGCATCGAGGTAGAGCGTCTTCGTCTGGATCGTCTGGCCGCGCTTTCGCTGGCAGTCTTCGTCTTGGACAATCATCAGCCAGTACGGGTAGAACCGGAGAAAGGCTCGCCATCGTCTTTCAAGCTCCCCTGCGAGGTCGTCTCCTGTCTCCAGCTGCCGCCGTTTGAGCACCAGCACGAGGAAGGTGAGCAATTGCGTCTCGTCGTCCATGCCCGTGACGAAGGAGAGGATCACCGGGTCCATTGCCGCGATGCGGTAGCCGAAGATCGGCTGTCGGAAATACATGAGTTTGAAAACCCGCCGCTCCAGGTAGGTCAGACGATGGCGAATCTTGCGGTAGACCAGCTTGAAGGCATAATCAAGCACGCCCTGATCGACGCTCTCGGCCTCCCGTTGCAGCAACCGGATACACTCGTTGCGGTTCACCAGGTTCGTCAGGATCCACCCGACTGTGTACCACTTCTCAAACACATCCTCGCTGTCCCTGGCGGCGAGGAAACTTGCGTACTGCTGCCACTCGACCGGCAGGTCACCTTCCTCGTCGAAGGCAGGATTTGAGTCTGGGTCGTTCGGCGTCAACTCCTGTTGCGCGAGGCAGTCCTCGGCCCCCACAGGGAAATCATCGGGAACCGTGACGAGTTGGCATTGCGGAATCTGAAACACCTCCATGTAGCGGGCGATCAGCTGGTCGAGGAGGGAGTCGGCTGCCTCGATCTTGAAGTTGCGGCAGATGCAGTCGGCATACTCGTCAGTAAACGATTCCCCATCTTCGGCGAGCATCCGCAGGCCGGAGTGTTCCACCTCCCGACTCACAGGTTCTTGCAGGGTGCGGGCCTGCTCGACAAGATCCGCGAACCGGCCTGCGGTTTCCGTTTCGATTTCCAGGGCCTTCTCGACCAGGAACCGCATGGCCTTTTGCCACCCCGCCAACCGTTCAGGAGATGACGGCTCCTGCTCCATCACCTGGAGCCGCTGGAGGGCCTCGACCCGTTTTTCCGGAGGCCAAGTGTCGTCCGATTCGAGCTTCCGGCGAAGGTCACGAACGGCTTCTTGACCTATCCGCTCCACCTTGGCCGAGATCCGCTGGATCTCCGAGAAGAACTGATCCCGGAACTCCAGATAGTGCTTTTCGGACAGGGGGAGAGCAAGGTCCGGCCGGACGTAGATAGCCTCCTGGAGCAGTCGGGTCGTTGGGACCGCTGACACACCGGCGAACCGCAGGAGCCGTTCCGGGTAGGTATGCCCCTTCGTCCGCGTGGTTTGGGCCAATTCCCGCAAGGTCTCCGACGTGCGGAGCGTCTTGACATTGAACCTGCGCCTGCGCATCTGGTCGAGTTCTGGGCAGAGCAGGTGGAAGGCGAGCATCATCAAGACCCACGTGTAAAACTCTTGCTCCTCACCTTCGGTCTGGTCGAGCAGTTCGCCGAGGCCGTCGGAAGCGAACTCCAACAGGGGCTTCTCATCGACCACGGGGGCAAGCATGACGCGAATGTCAATCGTCTCCTCGATTCGGCCGTTGCCAGCGAGGGCGAGAGACAGTGTTTGGTATTCGAGTTCAACTCGCTCCAGATCACAGTTCGGAACAGCGTCAGGAATGACCAGGGTGCCCATGACAGGTTTCCTCTTCTCTACAGTTGGTTTGGAGCCTCTTCGTGGGGGCCTATTGTAGAATGGAGGCCAAGGTCGGCGGGTATAACCGAGAAAATGGAAAAAAGTCCAATTCGTGGAGAGGGGCACAACCTTCGGCTACGAAAAAATGGAAAGACACGTTCAGACAGAAGTCCCCTCCTCTCTTGGTGGTCGAGTAGCAGTCGCTCCTGTCGATGTTGGAAGGTGGGGGCAGGGTCGGTTCGCCGAGGTGTGATCAGTTCGTGAATGACCGCCCACGTTCTCTGCGACCGCGACAGGTGGACCGCGCCTCGTGTGTGCCGATCACTCAAACTGCATCTCCTTGGCTACTTCAGCGAGCATGGCGTTCAGCTTGGCCACTAACTCGGGCGGGACGGTTTTCACCCCGCCCACTTCGATGCGCAAGTGCAACTTCAGGTCGTAGCCGACGACCGCCTTGGTCAACTCCCCCAACTGGTCGGCCAGATCCTGGATCTGGCTTGGCCGCAGATCGGCTTCTGCGACCAGCACGCCCGGCTTCTTCGGCACCTCGACTGGCTTGATGATGGGCGGCTCGACCGGGGCCTTGCCGGGCACGCAGACGCGGACGTGGGCTGCGCCGGCGAGGTCACATGGCCACGGCCCGCTGTCCACGGTCCGCTCCAGCATGCGCGTCTGAAAAGCGGCGTTCAGGGCCGTCCGCACCAACGGCCAGGGCAGCGGCTTGCCCACCTTCTGCGACAGCCCTTCCACAATGGCCGTAACCGTCGTCACCTCCCCGCTGGCCCACACCGCCGGCAGCTGGGCCGGCAGCACCTCGGTGGCCGGCAGCGATGGCAACGGGGCTTGCAATCTGCCGTCATCAGCCAGGACGCCAACCGGCACAGCCTCGCCGCACAGGCTCGCCATCCCGGCGATCAGCCAGAGTTGCCCCTGCTCGACGGCCTTGGCGAGCGCGACCTCAACCACGCTACGGTCAGCCTTCGGAATCGTGAGCGGCTCCTCGTACCCCTGCCGGGGCACTTGCACCACGTTACCACCGGAAAAGTAGACGCGCATGGTGTGGACGGTCACCTCGTCGCTTGCCCACAGCCCCGGCAACGCCTTCGGCAGCAGCAGCGACGGCGGCAGTTCCGTTAGCTCGGCCGCTTCGGGCAGGACCAGTTCCAGGCTCGGGTCGCGGAGCGCGGCCTCGTCCGGTTCCTGCCGCCAAAACGTGCGCGCCGTCCGATCCGGATTGGTGACCCGCAGCACGAAGAAGCCGTCGCGCGCGCCTTGCACCAACGTGTCGAGGATTTCCTTCCGTCGCAACATCTTCGGCAGGTGCGGGAACTGGGCGAACGCCCCAGCCAGGTCTTTCACACGCCGCGCCGTTTCGCCGCCGCGCCACAGGTTGTACGGCCCCTCCGGCAGCAACGCGTCGGCACTGATCGCCGCCTCCTGGATGCGGGACCGGCCATCCGTCAGAATCTGGCCAAACAGTGGCTTGCTGGGATCGACCGTCAACTTGAATGCCTGGGCCTCGTTCTTGTCCGACACCGTGACGACAACGCCGTACATGGACAGGACCGCCTCGGGCACCTTCTTGCGCGCCGCCTCCAGGCTGGCCGCCAGGGTCTCCTGCCGCAGCGGATCGACGTCCTGGTCCTTGAGTTGGTGACGAACATCCTCCCAGCCCAGGTAGTCGCGGATACGCGTGCGGGCCACGTCGAGCCCCTCTCGCGACGGCACCGCCAGCACCACGGCGTTGCGGTGGACGCGCGGCCGGTCGGCGGCCGCCGTCTCGTCCAGGTAGCGGCGTGCCTCTGCACTGGGACTCCCCGAACTGGAAACGGCCTTGGGGCCGAGGACCGCGAAGTGGAACTCGCCGTCGTCCTCAACATCCTTCGGCCGCTCCGGCAGGACATGGACCTTCGCCCCGGCCTCCTTCGCTCCCATCGTCAGATTCTTGAGTTTGCCAATCTCGGCCACGAGTTTCGCCTCGATCAGATCACCCGACACGCGCGTGCAGGCGTCGTGGTGCATCTGCGTCAGATTGGGCCGCGAGCCCAGCCGCCACACCTTCGGTAGCGGCCTCGGGCCGTCACCCCGCTGCGCCTCGCCAAAATCGGCCTCGTCGAGGAACCACGAGACGTCCGCCCAGCGACGCAGGGCCTTCTCCAACTCGATGCGGTCCGGCCGTGTCGGGCCAACCAACAGCAACAGATTGCGCAGCGACGCCTTCTGGCCGATGGGCTGGCTGTGCAGGAAGGTGGCGAAGACCGCCTGCTCCAACTCGCGGAAGTTCACGCCGGGCGTTTCGGCCTGCAGGTCACGAGCCTTGGCCAACTCGCCTTCCAGGATGGTGGACCATTCCTGCTTCCTGCCTTCGTACTCCTCGGTAGCGGCGGTCGTCGCCAGTTCGCGGGCGGCTTGCGACAGCCCTTCGATGCGCGGGTCGCCCAGGAACAGGTTCGCCGCCAGCAGTGGACAGTGATCCCATCGCTCGGCGTCGCGCAGGCCCAGTGCGAAGGTGCGCAGGATCCCTCGGGTGCGCTGGAAGCTCTCCAACTGGGTCCACTTCGTGTAGAAGACTTCGGTCAAGTCGGGGTGAAACGGGTAACTGGCCAGGAAGCGGTTCTCGGCAGCCTTGCCGTCCTTGCGCGTCTGCTCGTCCAGGTCCATGATGCCCTTGAGGGCGGCGACGACGTGCGGCCGGAACGCCTCGCGGTCGCGGATCGACTCGGGCGTGAAGAACCGCCGCCGCAGCACCTCGGCGACGTCCTCCTTGAGAACGGGCTGGACGCCCTCCTCGCGCTCGCGGCGGAAGATGGCGTACAGTTCGTTGACCAACTCCTTGCCGAGCGTGTCGCTCTTGTGGGGATCGGTCGCCAGCAAGGAGGCGACGACGCAGCAGGTGTCCACCTTGGTCGCCGCCTGGGTCAGATACTGGAAGAAGTTGACCAGGCGGCCGCGCCAGACTGGGTCGAGGCCCACCTTCTCCCGCACATACATGAGGGTTTCGTCGATCAGCACCAGGGTCGACAGTCCCTTCTGGGCCGGCGTGCGGAGCAGATCCTCCAGCAATGGCTCGGCCGGGGCACTGTCGCGCTCTTCGTCGAGGCCCTTGGGATGGAGCTGCTTGAGGCCGTCCACGCCGGCAAGTTGGAAGGCGAGGACGCTCCAGGGGTTCTTCAGCCAGCGCGTCTCGCCCTGAGGGCCGCGCACCTCCATGCCCTTCTCGGCGTCGAGTTTGTCGAAGGCGAGGACGGCGACCTGGGTACGGGGTGGCGTGCGGCCAATGTGCTGAAGGAACTCCTGGACGGCCGGTAGGTCGGGGAGGGAGTCGGGGTCGCGGGTGAGGTGATAGAGGGTGATCTCGGTGTGCGTCTTGCCGCCGCCGTAGGTCAGCTCCAGCTGGCGGATGGCCTTGTCGTTCTTGCCGGCCAGGCGGGTGACGACGTCCTTCGCCAGCTCGCGCAGGTTGAAAGTCGGGTAGGTGAGGGCGAAGAACTCCTTGGGGTCGGCGTAGACCTTCCGGGCCTTGCCCATCACCACGTCGTACAGGTCGGCCGCGAAGACTGCCAGTGACAGCTCGCCGGCGCGCAGGTCGCTACGGAGTTGAACAACCTTGTGCCAGGGCTTCCATGGGCTACGGGTACTGGCCATTTGGCACCGTTCAGGGTGGTAGGAGACACATGCTGAGAGGATCAGGAACTGTGTTGCACACTTAGCACAAAACCGGGTTGGACAAACCGTCCACCCTCCCCACTTAGAACAAGAGAACCCGTCATCCCTTCTCCCAGTTCTTGAAGCACCCTGCCGTAAGCCTGAATCTCAACCACGTGGAGTGCAACTGGATGCTCCCAGATCCGCTCGGCGGCTGTTGCAAGCTCTTCGGCCGTTTCACGTGGGCGGTTGCGGTAAACCAGTGTAAATACATCACCGACTTCGATGGGATGGTCACCGCAACGCCCAATTGGGCGTATCGTGCCTGTGGCCCCTTCAACCACGTAATTCACAACAAACTCAATGTTCTTGGTTGCCATGATTAAACTCCCACGAAACGAGTCTCGAAGTTTCGCAATTCCTCGGAAGTCAGCCGTGGTGAGAGATTGATGGCTCGGTTGAGAGCTTCATTATCGAGCAAACGCTCTGGCAGGTGCGCTTTGAAACCGAGATCGACTACTGAGAACGGCGCAGGAAAAGACCTCCTATGGGAACA
>DASPXY010000552.1:0-2403 GCA_035637055.1 Gemmataceae bacterium
TTCGGATTTTTCTCAAGTCAACGGTCGCCGCCGGCCGAGAGACGATCACCCCCCCCCAATTTCTACCCCATAAGTCGTTTAATTTCACCAAGAGAGGCATCCGGCGTAGCTTGCGGAGTGTCCGGCACTGCCGCACGCGGACCGCCTTCGCCGTCAGGCCGAGGGTGGCGGCCACCTGCGCCACGCTCTGCCCCTCCAGGAAGCGCAACTCCAGGATGCGGGCGTTGCTCTCGCCAAGCCGCGGTCGCAACATCTCGAAAGCGGCCCGGAACCGCTCGCGCGTCTCGCGCTGCTCCAGGGCCAACGCTGGCCCTGGCTGCGGATCTATCGGTTCACGCCCCGCGGCCACGACCAGGCTCAGATCGTCCGCCCGGTGACGGCCGGCACGCCGATGCGCATCCACGGCCTTTCCCTGCACCACGCAGGTGAGCCAGGCCCGCAACTGGCGCGACGGATTCTTGCCGGTCCGTTCAGGCGAGCGCCGCAGCCCCTCCAGCACAACTTCCTGCACCACGTCCTCAATGTCAGCAGGCGCTACGCCGCAAGCCTGGACCAGTCGCCTCACTGCTTCCCAAATCCAGGTGAGGAGATCCGCAACAGGATCCTCCTGCTGCAAGAGGCCGGGAAGGGCCTGTCTTGTGCCCCGTTGCTCCCGGGCGGTGCGGTCCCGGCTGCCGTCGGTCAAAACGCTGTCCATCAGGGGTGCGTACCTCCACGGTGAGGGGCAGGGAGATGTCGAGAGGGCCTTCTTTACAAATCGAAATCGGCGCGAAAAAGTGGACATGGATTTTGCTGAAGTTTCCACGATTGTCGGAAAATCGCGTTCGCGGGCACTCACTGCGGGCGCGCCGCGATCCTTGAGGAAGAGACTGGCCGGCTCCGAACGGTTTCAACCATTCGCACCCCCACCGGGGCGCACCACGGACGCAGATTGACAGGGGAGCGGGTGTCAACGTGGAATGAGACGAGATCCAATCCCCCAAACGGCATTATCTCATAGCGCACAGGCGTACACAAGTCCTCTTTGCCGCACTGCGCTGACCAGCCGATCCCAGGCGTCAGCGCAACGGCCGCGCGCCTGCTCGAGCAGACTGGCCGATGTCCCCGGCGAGGGGACCGGCATGCTCGGGCTCCATGTTCCGAAGGTGGCGACAGCAAAGGCGACATGCTCATGCTACCGCAGACGCACAGGGGCGTCGAGCGGTCAAGGTCCGAGTCTGGTCCAGGGCTCAAACCGCTGCGCGCAAACTTTTCCGACAAAGCAGGCACCATCGCGTTAGAATGAGGGGACAAAGCGCGGCAGAAAAGAGACCCTTTTGCTCTCCGGCTTCGTCCTTGTGCAAGGCTTGGTTTCGTGGCGGTCGAGGGTTGGCGATGTTCGTGGATCGTGTCGTGTTGTACGTGAAGGGCGGCGACGGCGGCCGCGGTTGCTGCAGTTTCCGGCGCGAGAAGTACGTGCCGCGCGGCGGTCCCGATGGGGGCGACGGCGGCGACGGCGGGAGTGTTATCGTGCGCGCCGTGGCTGGTGCCGACAGCCTGGCGCCGATCGCCCACATCAAGCACTGGCGCGGCGACGATGGTGGCGCCGGCGGTGGCGCCAATCGCCACGGCCGTCGCGCAGACGATCTCTACATCGACGTGCCGCCTGGCACGCTGATCATTGATCGTGACCGCAAGCACATCCTGCGCGACCTGACTCGACCGGGTGAGGAGGTGGTGATCGCCCAGGGCGGTCGCGGCGGCCGCGGCAACAAGGCGTTCGCCACGGCCGTCAACCAGGCTCCGCGCGAGACGCAGCCCGGCACGCCCGGCGAGGAACGCTGGATCATCCTGGAACTGAAAGTCATCGCCGACGCTGGCCTGATCGGTCTGCCCAACGCGGGCAAGTCAACCTTGCTGAGCCGGCTTTCGCGCGCCCAGCCCGAGATCGCCGACTATCCCTTCACCACCAAGCACCCGAACTTGGGCATGGTCGGCATTGGGGGCGAACGGGCTTTCGTGCTGGCCGACCTGCCCGGTCTGATCGAGGGTGCCCACAGCGGCGTCGGGCTGGGTCATGAATTCCTACGACACGTCGAGCGGACGCGCGTGCTCGTTCACCTGGTCGAGCCGCTGCCCGCCGACAACAGCGACCCGGTGCAGAACTATCGCACGGTCCGTCGCGAACTGGAGTTGCACAGTCGGATGCTTGCCGACAAACCCGAGGTCATCGCGGTGAGCAAGGCCGAGTTGACCGGCAGCGAAGAGGTGCGGGCCCATTTGGAAAAGGAACTCGGCCGCGAGATTCTGGCAGTCTCGGCCGTCACCGGGCAGGGGTTGGCTCGCCTGGTCGGTGCCGTCGCCGAACTGCTCGCCGCGGAATTGGTGGCGGGTGGCGGGTGGCGCGTGGCGGGAGAAGACAAG
>DASPXY010000553.1:0-7540 GCA_035637055.1 Gemmataceae bacterium
TAGCCCGTCGAGCCTCGCAGCCCGGCTACTGGCCGAGTGTAACGTGCGGCCGACGCCAGCGCCGGTCGCGCTGACACTCGGCGTGGCGGCGTTCCTCAGCAAGGCGGCGGGACTCGACGCCGCCGCGGCCGCACAGGCCGCGCAGACCTTGCTCGACCCGGCCTGCTACCCCACGGACTACCCCGCCAGCGTGCTGAGCTTCTGCCGCCAGCCCGACGACGGCTTCGTCCGCGGCTTATTCCTGCTGTTGTTCGGCCGCGAGGCGGATCCGCCGAGCCTGGCCCGTTATCGAGAACTGCTGCGACGCGGCATGCCGCGCCGCGCCGTGCTCCGCCACCTGGCGCTGTCGCGCGAGGCAGCGGACAACGCACTGCCCCTCTTCTGGCTCGATGCGACCGAGCAACTGCTCCCGCCGGACACCCCCTCCGCGGTGCGAGTCAAGTTCCTCGACCGCGTGCGCGTCCTGGCGACCCGGCTGGCCTGGGCCGTCAAACATCGCTTCCGGCCGCGGCGCCGCGCGTCCTGAGCACCCCAAACCGCCTGTCCCTCCCATCTCTCCGACCTGTGACCCTTGCGGTATTGGATTGTCAAACTTTTCCAATAAGCATGATTGGGAGGGCATGGTAATGTTTGCTGGCATTGCTCCTTGCCCGGAGGGATAAGCAGAGGGGACGACGTGGTGCCCTCAGTTGTCTTTCTCCCCTCTCCCGCCAGGGGAGAGGGGAGAAAAACCAGACACCCTTTACCCAGATGGTGTATTCGAGTTCAACGTGGCCCAGGCTCGCCTGCCCGCACGACCAGCACCCTGCCTGGCAGCTCTCGGTGCCTCGCTGCCCGAGCGCAGGGAGAAGCGACCGCTTGTTCGTAGTCCCGCCTTTAGGCGGCCAGACAGCTTGCCGCCTAAAGGCGGGACTACGAACACCACGTCGTTTACCTCCGCTCTAGTTTGTCAGCTTTGCAGAGAAGGAGAATCGTTCATGGTGTTCCGACGCATTTGGCGCAGTTTCCTCAACCAGGGACAAGCCAGTGAACAGCGATTGCCCAGCAGGCCGCGGCGCAGCCGCCTTGTCGTGGAAGTGTTGGAAGACCGCCTCGTACCGACGAACTGGTTCGTCTCGACGGCCGGCATCGATGCAGCCGGACGCGGCGGCCAGACGGCCCCGTTCCGCAGCATTCAGTTCGCGGTCAACCAGGCGGTCAGCGGCGACCGCATCCACGTCGCCACCGGCACCTATGACTATAACCCGGCCGCCGACGTTTTCGGCGGCACCACCCTTTCCGGCTTCCTGGGTGTCAGCGCCGCGGTGATCGTCTTCGACAAGTCGCTGCAGTTCTTCGGCGGCTTCGACAACGCCTTCACCACGCGCGGCCTGGCCACGGTCATCGAAGGCCACGGCACCCAGCGCGGCATGCTGGTGCTGGCCGCCAACACCGGCGTCAGCCTGAGCATGGATGGCTTCACGATCAACAACGGCGTCGCCCACGGGCAGCCGGCGTTGCAAGGTCAGGATCAAACCTTCGCCTTCGGGGGCGGGCTGTGGATCAACGCCGCCGCCCAGCAGACCGCTTCGGGGCCGTTCACCCTCAGTAACATGATCTTCCTGAACAACAGCGCTATCGGGGACAACACCGGCGGTGCCGGAGGCGCAGGCGCCGGCGGCGCCCTGGAGTTGCGCTTCGCCAACGCAGTCAACTTGACGAATATCACCTTCTCCGGGAACGTCGCCCAGGGCGGCACCGGCACGACCAAGGGCGGCGACGCCGATGGCGCCGCGATCCATGCCGACCACGCCACCGTCACGGGCAACAACCTGACCTTCACCAGCAACAGGGCCGTCGCCGGAGCGTCCAACGGCAGCGGGCTGGATAGTAGCGGCGCCACCGCCGACGGCCTGGGCGGGGCGGTCGCTGTCATGAGCTCCAGTAGTGGCACCCTCTCGAACGTGACCGCCGTCAGCAACTCGGCCACCGGCGGCGCCGCGCCGGCCGGCAGGGGCGGCTCGGCCTTCGGCGGGGCCTTCTTTGTGGAGTCCGCGGCCCTTTCCCTCACCGCTGCCACGGTGGTCGGCAATACCTCCACCGGCGGCGCCGGCCAGACCGGCGGCAGCGGTATCGGCGGCGGTGTGGCGGAGATCAACCAGAGCGGGAACTCAAGCCTGACCCTGGACCGCGTCAAAGTGGTCAGCAACACCGCCCAGGAGGGCGCAGCCAGCGTCACCCCGGGAACGGCAGGCGGCGGCGGCGTGTACTTGACCGCCCTCGTCGGCGCGGCCACGGGCACGATCAACAATTCGCTGATCGCCGATAACCTGGCGACCTCAAGCCCAGGCAGTGCCTCGGCCAGCGGCGGCGGCGGCGGCATCTGGCTGCAGGGCGTGACCGCCACCATCAACCAGAGCACCATCGCCAACAACCGCCTTGGCCCGGGCCTCATTTTCGGGCAGGCCATCGTGATGCTGGACATCAGTGCCAGTCAGGGAACCAACGCCACCCTGTCCTACTCCATCATCGCCAACCACACGACGACCAACCCGCAGTCGTCGGCGATCAGCATTGGCCAGTTCCTCCAGGCCGGCGGCAACAACCACCTGACCTACAACACCAATCTGTTCGCCAACAACACGCAGAACGATAACTCCGCCGGCGGAGCGGCGGGGACGGTCAGCGGCGCGGCCACGAACCTCCAGGCCGCCGACGCCGGCTTCGTCTCCGCAGGCGCCCCGAACAACGACTACCGGCTGGTGGCAGGCTCGCCGGCGGTCAACGCAGCTACCGGCAGCAACGCGACGGTGGACCTGAACAACTTCCCCCGCGACGCCCAGCCAGACATCGGAGCGTTCGAGTTGGGCTCGACGCCGAGTTCGCCGCCGCCACCCCCGCCGCCACCGCCCAGCGGTGGAGTGGCCCGTTCCTCGCCCGGTGTCTTCGATCCGACGACGGGCACCTGGTATCTGCGCAACGAGACGAGCGCTGGCGGCCCCGATGCGGGTCAGTTCGCCTACGGTGCCCCGGGGTGGGTCCCGGTGGTGGGCGACTGGAATAGCGATGGCATCTCGACCGTCGGTGTCTTCGATCCGGGCACAGCCACCTGGTATCTGCGCAACAGCAACAGCCCCGGCGCTCCCGACATCGGGCCGTTCGCCTTCGGCGGCGCGGGCTGGAAGCCGGTGGTGGGCGATTGGGACGGCAACGGCACCTGGACGATCGGGGTGGTCGATCCCAACGGCGTCTGGTATCTGCGCAACAGCAATACCCCGGGCGCTCCCGACATTACTCCCTTCGCTTACGGTGCTGGTGGCTGGACGCCGGTGGCAGGGAGATGGAACGGCGCCAGTTTCGGCATCGGCGTGTTCGATCAGACCACGGGCACCTGGTATCTGCGCAACACCCCCAGCCCCGGCGCTCCCGACGCGGGCCAGTTCGCCTACGGTGGCGCTGGCTGGCAGGCGGTCGTCGGCGACTGGAACAACGATGGCCGCACCACGATCGGCGTTTTCGACCCGAACGGCACCTGGTATCTGCGCAACAGCAATACGGGCGGTGGCCCCGAGGTGGCGTTGTTTGCCTACGGTGCCGGCAACTGGCTCCCCGTCGCGGGCGACTACGACGGCCTGCCAGCTATTGCGGCCGCCCGGAGCCTCGGCAACGCGCTGACCGCCACGCCGCCGGAGGACGTCCTCGACACCCTCTTTGGGCAGCCGTAACGCGAAACCTCCCCTCGCCCCTGTACTCGGGGGCGAGGGGTTGGGGGTGAGGGGGGAATAGCCAGAGAACGGTCCTTGGCTCTACCCCTCACCCCCAACCCCTCTCCCGCAAGGGGAGAGGGGAGTAAGACACCGCCAAGCGGGATCGCGGCGAAACGGCGCGTTGACTCCGCGCGCCGTGGCCTTTACGCTAACAGAAACAGCGTTTCCGCTCACGCCCGCCCTCGGGAGGAAGCCATGCGTCTGTGCCTCTGTTTGCTCGCCGTTGGGTTGCTCCTCTGGCCGCCGGCGCCCGTGAGTGCCCAGGAGGGCGAAGCGCGGGCGGTGATCGAGAAGGCGGTCAAGGCCCTCGGCGGGCTGGACAAACTCGACCGGAAGGCCGCCGCGCACCGCAAGAGCAAGGGCATCTTCCACACCGACGGCTTCACCTTCACCGGCGAGAGTTTCAGCGAGCCGGGCGGCCGCCGCCGCATCACCTTGCGCGGCACGGTCAAGGAGGCCCACCAGACACGTACCCTCGTCATGGACGGCGACAAGGGCTGGATGAGCTACGACGGCGATACCTTCGATCTGGACGCCGCCTTCATCGATCGCATCAAGAAATCGGCCTATGCCGATCGCGTTTGTGGCCTGGTAACGCTTCTCAAGGACAAGGGATATACCCTGTCGCCCTTGGGGGAGAGCCAGATCAAGGGCACAACGGTTCTCGGCGTTCGCGTGCAGTCCGAAGGCAAGCCGGACGTGTCGCTCTACTTCGACAAGGAGACGTCCCTGCTGGTCAAGTCGGCGAACCGCACGACCGAGCCGAACAGCGACCGCGAGGTGCTGCAGGAGGTTTATTACCACGACTACCGCCTGTATGACCCCACGGCCGCCGACGAGCAACTGCTGAAGGCGGCGAAACGGGGTGTGGAGGGCCCGGCGCTGCTGGCGCTGCTGCGCGAGCGCATCCCCTCCGAGGATGACCAGGCGAAGATGCGGGAACTGATTCTCAAACTCGGCCACAAGTCGTTCAGCGTCCGCCAGCGGGCAACGGTGGCGCTGCAGGAACTCGGCGCCAAGCCGGCGGCCTTGCTGCGTCAGGCGGCGCGCGAGTCGGATCTTGAGGTGTCGCGGCGGGCAACTCAGTGTCTGGAGAAAATTGCCGACGACCCGGACCAGGCCCTGGTCGCGGCGGCGGTGCGGTTGATGGCGGTGCGGCGCCCGGCAGGAGCCGCAGAGGCGCTCCTGGCCTACGGGCCCTGGGCGCCGGACGAAACCATCGCCCGCGAGGTGCAAGGCGCCCTGGCGGCAGTCGCCGTCGAAGGAGGCAAGAAGAACCCGGTGCTGGTGCAGGCCCTCAAGGACCGCGACCCGCAGCGTCGTGCGCTTGCCGCCGCGGCGCTGGGCGAGGACGGTGGGGCGTATCTCAAGCAAGGTTGGCGGCGGCTTCACGTCGAGGGCGTCCGCATGGCGATGCGCTCGGCCCTGTATCGTGACGGCGTGCATTTCATGGATCTGGAGTCGCTCGGCGTCGAGTTCTTCAACCGCCTGGACGACAGCCTGTTCGTGCGACCGTAACATCCTTGAAGCCCACGGGTCGCAACCCGTGGGCTTTCCATCCGATGACCAAGCGCATTGCCGTCACGCGAGCCGAGGCTGGCCGCACAGTCGCTTCGCTCCTCCAGGCGCACCTCCGCCTCTCCGCCGTGGAAGTACGCGACCTGGTACGGGATCGCCGAGTGCGGGTCAACGGCCGCCTCTGTCCCAAATCCGCCTGGCGCGTGCGTACCGGCTGGACCCTGGAAGTTGAGCCTGCCGTCCCCCCCGCCTCCCCAAAACAGCACTGGAAGAAACGCGCCTCGGCTAACGCATCCGGGATAAAGCCGATCCTCTATTATGTCGATGCCGCGATTGTCGTCGTTGACAAGCCGGCGGGCCTGACGACGATGCGGCACGCTCACGAAGCCGCGGAGTTCGGCGTTCGCGGCCGTCGCTTTCTGCCGCCGACGCTCGCCGATCTGCTGCCGGGCTTGATAGCCCACAAGACGGATAGTCGGCCGGGGCGCGTCCGCGCCGTCCACCGGCTCGACAAGGAAACGAGCGGTTTGGTAGTCTTCGCCCGCACCGCCGAGGCCGAGCGTCACCTGGGGCGACAGTTTCGCGCGCACACGGTCGAGCGCCGCTACCTTGCCCTGGTGCGCGGTTGTCCGCAGCCGGGGCGCATCGAGTCGTACCTGGTAGACGATCGCGGTGACGGTCGCCGCGGCAGCACCAGTAGGCCCGGCGAGGGGCAGCGAGCCGTCACGCACGTCGCCGTCCTCGAAGATCTTGGCGACTTCGCCCTGGTCGAGTGCCGTCTGGAAACGGGGCGAACGCATCAGGTGCGTATCCACCTCGGCGAACAGGGAACGCCCCTGTGCGGCGAGCGCATCTACGATCGGCCGCTGCACGGCCAGCCGTTGCCCGACGCCAGCGGCGCGACTCGCCCGTGCCTGCATGCGGCCAGCCTCGCCGTGGAGCACCCGGCCACGGGCAAGCGCATGGCGTGGTCGTCACCGCTGTCAACAGATATGGTGGAGTTACTGGATCGCCTGCGTCATCATTCATAACCAGACACGCCCGTTGTGGCACGGTCTCCTGACCGTGCCACGGGGACTGACCGCAGGTCTCCCGCTACTCCCGGAGACCTGCGGTCAACAGCAGTGGCACGGTCAGGAGACCGTGCCACAACGGGGGGATCTCGATGCCTGACACCGCGACGCCGCCACTGCTGGAGCCACAATTCCTTGCCCGGCTCGAACAACTCGAACTGGTCTCGCGCAAGATCTTCCTCGGCCGGCTCAAGGGCGAGCGTCGCAGCAAGCGCAAGGGCCAGAGCGTCGAGTTCGCCGACTACCGCAACTACGTCATCGGCGACGATCTCCGCCACCTCGACTGGAACCTGTTCGCTCGTCTCGATCGGCTGTTCATTCGCCTCTTCATGGAGGAAGAGGATCTGCATTTCTACCTGCTGATCGATAACAGCCTGTCGATGGGCTTCGGGACGCCGACGAAACTGCACTACGCCCGCCAGGTGGCGGCGGCGCTGGCGTTTATCGGCCTGGTGAACATGGACCGCGTTGTGATCGAGGTCTTCAACGAACGGCTCACGCAAACGATGCCGGCGGTACGCGGCCGCCGCAGTCTGTGGCGCGTGCTGGATTTCCTGCAAAAGCTCGAACCGGCCGGCCCGAGCGACCTGGCGCGGGCGCTGCGTACCTTCTGCCTCAAGTCGAGTGGCAAGGGCGTCGTGGTCGTGCTGAGCGATTTCATGGACAAGGGGGGTTGCGAGGAGGCGCTGCGCTACCTCGTCGCCCGACAAATGGACATTTACGCCATACAGATACTCTCCAAGGAGGAGATTGAGCCGGAGATCGTCGGCGATTTGAAGCTGGTGGACGTGGAGGACGAGGACGTCGCCGAGGTGACGGTGAGTGCGCCGCTGCTGAAGCGCTACAAGCAGAACCTCGCCGCCTACCGCGCCGCGCTGAGCGAGTTCTGTTCGCGGCGCGGCATCGCGTACCTGTTCACCAGCAACCAGGTGCCGTTCGAGCGCCTGGTGCTATCCTACCTCCGGCAGCGCGGGCTCGTTCGCTAATCCGTGGACCGTGAACCGTGGACCGTGCCGAGGGGATGGCGCCACTGTTGTGGCACGGTCTCCTGACCGTGCCACTCCGTTGACCGCAGGTCTCCTCTTGGCGTGCCGGGGACTTGGGGAGACCTTCGGTCAGGCACCCCGGCA
Source organism: Gemmataceae bacterium (assembly GCA_035637055.1). GTDB lineage: Bacteria > Planctomycetota > Planctomycetia > Gemmatales > Gemmataceae > DASPXY01. Next base: position 7,468 of record DASPXY010000553.1, read on the forward strand.
CGGTCAGGAGACCGTGCCACAACACGTCCTTCTCTTCTCCCCCTCTCCTTGCAGGGGAGGGGGTTGGGGGGAG
>DASPXY010000554.1:0-5388 GCA_035637055.1 Gemmataceae bacterium
CCGCCTCTTCCGCAGCCAGGAGGCCGCGCGTGCGGCCAGCATCCACGGCGTGCAGCGCCTCGTGGAACTGGCGATTGAGAAGGACCTCGCCTGGATCGAAAAGGATTTGCGCGGCTTGAGCCGCTTCGAATCACTTTACGCTCCGCTCGGCGATGGTGACGCGCTGCGCAGCACCGCTTTCGAACATCTCAAGCGCCATATCCTCCCCGCCGAACCGCTCGCCGCCTTGAAGGAGGCTCACTTTCGCAGCGCCGTGGATGTCGCGCGCAACCGCCTGCCCGGGCTGGTTCCGCCGTTCATCGAGCGCGTCGGCCTGATCCTGCAACTGCGCCATCAAGTGCAGCAACGCCTTCCCTCCGTCGCACCGCCGGCCCCGCGTCCCAGGACGCTCCGTCAATTGACTCAACTCATGGCTCCCGCCGCGCCGGCTGGCGGGCCTGCGCTGGCCGGCGAACTCGCCGCGCTGCTGCCACCGCGCTTTCTCGAACAGATTCCGTTCGACCGCCTGCCGCACGTCCCGCGCTACCTCAAGGCATTGCTGACGCGCCTCGAGCGCGGCGCGTTGAATCCATCCAAAGATCAGGAACGTGCCCGCCAGATCGCCCCGTACCAGAATGCTTGGAATGAACTTCAAGCCACGGCCCCGCGTTCCTCTGAAGCCCGCCAGGCCATCGAGGAATTTCGCTGGATGGTCGAGGAGTTCAAAGTCTCGGTCTTTGCCCAGGAACTCGGGACCGCTTTCCCCGTTTCCGCTAAACGCTTGGACGAGAAGTTGGCCCGCGTTCGGCAAGTGGGCGCTTGAGCGATCTGCAGTGACTCAGTTAGGTGGTTGCTGAACCACGCCATCTCGTTGATGGAAGCCGCGCACCTGATCCCTTTCGGCGAGAGCCGCAACGACAAGCCGACGATGCGATTCATACGGCCGCGAAAGTGGGGGACGCCGACACTTCGGATTTGTTCACGGAAGTGTCGCGCGGCCTCGACAAGCTGCTTTGGTTCGTCGAAGCTCAGGCTCAGGCAAAAGCATGAAGCCCGGCGACACTCACGTTCCAATTGATCCCGGCGTCACCATCAGCCACGTGCATTTGAACGTCGCCGACCTTGAGCGCGCGCGCTCGCATTCTACTGCGGCGTGTTGGGATTCCAATTGACGATGTTCACTCGTCGACTCGACTTGGACAGCCTGCTCGCTCTGACAAACCAGTGATGTGGCTCCATGCGGTTGGAGATGCTTTGAAGCGCGCTCCGTGAATGACCTGGACGGGCCGAACACCATGAAGCTCCACTTTTCCGTTTTTCTGCTGGTCGCGGTGCTGTTCGCTGGTTGCCCGCATGGGCCGCCGAAGGAATCGGGACAGTTTCGCCAGGCGGAATTGGTGGAATTGGTGACGCTGGACCCCACGATCCGGTTGGATATTCGTTACGCAACGACCAACAATTTCCTGCATCGGCCGGTGTATGCGCAGTCGCGGGCGTTCTTGCAGCGGCCCGCGGCCGAGGCGCTGATGCGGGTGCAGCGAACGCTCAACCCGAAGGGCTACGGCGTGGTGGTGTTCGACGGTTACCGGCCGTGGTCGGTGACGAAGATTTTCTGGGATTCCGCGTCGGCGGAGGAGCGGCGGGTCGAGTTTGTGGCGAATCCACGGAAAGGGTCGCGGCACAATCGCGGCTGCGCGGTGGATCTGAGCCTGGTGGATCTACAGACGGGCGCCGAAGTGCAGATGCCGAGCGGGTATGACGAGTTTTCGAAGCGGGCATTCCCAGATTACGCAGGCGGCACGCCGGAATCGCGGGCGCTGCGGGACTTGCTGCGCGCAGCGATGGAGGCCGAGGGGTTCGCGGTGTATCCGGCCGAGTGGTGGCACTTCGATTACAAGGATTGGCGACAGTATCGAATCATGGATGTGCCGTTTGAGGCGATTGGAAAGTGAGGGACCGGGAATCATGCTCCAACTGACGTTCGAACCGCAGGTTTCGGACCCGTCCGGTGGTGACCTTGAAGCCAGTGACTTTCCCGCCTGAATCCCGCTCGAACTGGAGTGAGCCCAGGTTGGATCCGCTGAACCGGTCCCCGGCCAGCGGGCGCAGCAGGATCTCACCGTGCCGGCGGTGTTGAACCACCAACCGGCCCTCTTTGACCTGGACTGCCCAGCTCATCTCCAGCTCGTCGCTCCGATAATGGCCGGTGTAATCCGTCAGAGTGGGCGGGACCTCATCTGCCGGCTCGAGCCGCTGGTAGACCCGTCTTTCTCCCTCCATCTCCACTGTGTATTGCGCCGCCTTGCCGGAATCCAGCTTGGCGAACACGATTCGCGCTTTGGTCTCGGCCACGAAGAACTCGTGCTCGGCAGTTGGCGTCAGCGTCTGCATCGTGCCGGCGGATATGTCGCCCTCCAGGCGGTCTCCCTCGCGGACGATCGAGATCACGCGCCCGCTACCGCCGCGGTATCTGCCCGCGTAACGCTCCAGCACAGACGAGGTCACCGGGTAGGCCGGCTTGGCCTGTTGGTCAGCAGCGGCCGGCTGGGGGCGCGTCGGGAGCGGCGCCAGTTTGCCCTGAAGGAATACTTCGGCCGCCATCTGGGCCATCCCCCCGACATCCATTGTCCCCAGGTTGCTCAGCAGAGCCACGCCAAGATGATGATCCGGCAACCACAGTAGATAGCTGCGATAGCCCGCATCGGCTCCTCCGTGGGAAATCGTCCGAGTCTGGCGCAGTTCGCCGATCGCCAGGCCAAAGCCGTAGTCAATTTCCTTCCCGCTGTTCAGTCTCCCTTTCTCCTGCATCTGCCGGCGCACGTCGAGTCCGCCGACTTTCGCGTCCTCGAAATTGGCGATCCACCGGGCCAGGTCCTCCACCGTGGTAAAGAGGCTGGTCGCTCCCACGTTGGCATAGCTGAGCACATTCTTTCCATACCCGCCTCCCGCTCGCGGAGAGTACGAGTAGGCCATGTTTCGGACCACTTCTTCATGGTCCAGATGAAAATGCGTGTTGGTCATGCCCAGGGGACGAAATATCGCGTCGCGCGTGAACTCGACGAAAGGTTTTCCCGAAGCCCGGCCAACCACCTCCGCCAGCAGGGTGTAGCCGCTGTTGCAGTACAACTCCTCTTCACCGGGGACGAAATTCAGCTCTCGCTGACGCCGCAGCACCATCAGGATATCCTCCTGGGTGATCACGTCGTCCAAGCGCCAGCCCGCCAGGGCCAGCAAGTCCCACTGATCCCGCAACCCGCTCGTGTGATACAGGAGATGCCGCAGGGTGATCGGTTTGCCGAAATCGTGGATCTCGGGCAAGTGCTTTCGTAACTCGTCGTCCACCGAAAGTTTCCCCTGCTGTGCCAGCAGCGTAATGGCAAACGCCGTGAACTGCTTCGAAACCGAGGCCACGTGGAAGACCGTGGACGGCGTGATGGGCACGCCATAGTCCAGGCTGGCCAGGCCCCAGCCCCGCTCGAAGACCACGCGGCTGTTTTGCACCACGGCCAAAGCCAGGCCGGGCGCGTCCGCGGCAACCCTCTGCGTCACCAGCCAGTCCAGCGTTTTCCCCGCGTTGGGGAAGGGACGCTTCACCTCAGCGGCCTGCTTTTCCAGCAGCTCAGCTGCCTCGGTGCGGCCGCGGATTTTCGCCGCGTGCCACGGCGTCAGTCCCGGACCCACCTTGGCCTTGACGCTAGCGCCGTTGGTGAGCAGGAGGGACATCCGATCCACCGCTCCATTCATCGCGGCGCTCACCAGGTGTTCATTGAGGGCGGCCTTGTTCAGGAATCGACAGCAAAAGGCCCAGCCCGCCGGTCGGCTGCCGATCTTGAGCAGCAGGCGATTCGTCCCCTTCTCCAGGCTTACCGGGATCAGGTCGTCGTCTTTGCGTACCGGTCGCGAACTTCGGCGTTCATGCACCAGCTTGCCGTTGAGCCAGACCTTCACCGCGCCGTCAGTGCCCAAGCCCATCAGCACCGGCAACGCCCGCGGCGCGATGATCTCCGTCGCGGCGTAGCCGACACCGGGCTCTTTCACCCCGAGCATGGCGTTCAGATCTACCGTGTCCCGCTCGGCCTGAACCGCGCGCCAGCGAAGCGTCCGGTTCCCGCTTGGGACGGCGGCATCCGCTTGCGGTCGAACCCCTGTCTCGCCTTGGACGCCAGCGAGGTAGTCCGTCTGCATGACTTGAGTCTGGGCTCCCGTTCCGGAGACGTTCGTCCGCCCTGGCTCCGTTCCCAGCGGACCCAGGACCAGCCACCGTCGGATGAAGTCGTCTGCTTCGGGGCGCAGGGTGAAGCTCGTCACCAGGGGACGGTGCTCCTGGGGAGCGACAGACTGGTTTTCGGCGACGGCGGCGGGGAGCATGACGGCGCCTCCCAACAGGCAGCCGGCTGCCGGCAGAAGGGGTAGCAATGTCCGCAGAGGCGGGTGCAGGGGCAGGTGCAGGCGTTTCATGTGATGTGTTGACGCCTTGCATAACAAGATCGCCAAGACTGTCAACGCCCGTTCCGCCGCGCGTGATCTCCAGGAAGTAATTCACTGTCTGCATAATACTAGCCAAACATATTTGAAATTTGCCGCAAGAGAACGCAAAGCCCGCAAAGAACAAGTGGGATAGCAAGCGCTCTTTTTGCGGTCTCTGCGTTCCCTTGCGGCTAAAAACCTGCGAGACATTTTTACGAGATTTCCAAACTCAGAATCGTAACTATTTAGGTCAACCACAAATGGCAGCCCGCAACAGACGTTGCGCCGGATGCAACTTCTCTTTCATCACGGCTACTTGGAGCGGCCACGCGCACAGATTGATTACCTTCACCGCAGCGGCTCACGCCCGCTCGTCTATGGAATCGGCAGCAAGGGCGCTGCACTCTTGCGCCGGGAACTCGCGGCACAGCCCATCGACTGGCAGACGAAGAACCGCTCCATCGGGCGCGTGTTTCTTGAACACGCAGTGCTCACGGCGGATGCGCGTGAAGCATCTCGTTGAGGCGTGCGCGCAGCTCAAACGCGGTCACGGCTTGTTCTTGTTCGCCGACGTCGACTCCTTGCAGCGGCACGCAGACCCCTTCTCCTTCCCCTGGAACACGGCCCAACCCGGAAAAACCGCTTCGGCTGTGGACTGAAAATAAAGTTCTGAACCGATTGTTCAAATTCGTCCCTCAATTCCAACAGACAAAGAATAAAGTTCTGAACTGGGCCAAACCGAGGCTCGGAAGAGGGAGCTTTCGCCCACTTCGCCCATATTGCAGGTCATCCTTACTCGTTGCGCCTTTCGACTTCTTGGATGCTTTAGCGCGGTCACTTCAGCAGCGCAGAATGTTGTTTCAGCCATCGCTCGGCCGCTTCGTAGTCGGGGCAGACCCGTTCGACTTCGCGCCAGAACCGCGTCGAGTGGTTCATCTCTCA
>DASPXY010000555.1:0-3863 GCA_035637055.1 Gemmataceae bacterium
CAAAGAATAAGGTTGACGACCGCGCTCCCGCCTGCGGCCGCGTTGTCGTCCTCTATCGTCCACCAGAGAAATGTGGTCTTCTCACCCCCACTGTGCGTACCGATCGCGTAGGGGATTCCAGACCAGAATCCGAACACTGGACCACCCGAATCGCCTGCTGTAGCGTCGGCGTAATACTCGAGCTCGTCCGCGTCCCCGTCGGAGTCGTCGTCGACAACAGGGAACCACATTTGCCGCGAGGGTCGATTCGCTCCGGCGACCGCACTCGGGTAGCCGGCAAGTGTCCAGTAGTTGCCGTCCTCCCAATCACTGTCATAAGTTTTCGCACCGAAGTAACCGTACGTGTTACCGAGCGGCGTGTAGAGACGTAGCACGACCATATCCCAGGCCGAGACTTCGCCAGGGTTGTATCCCCAGTAATCGGATACCCACGATCCCAAGCCGGCGCCGAGAGTCGAGCCACCGTCGTAATACGCGGGGACGAAACGCATTGCCCAGTTGCCCGAACCCCAGGGTGCCATGTGGCCTGCAGTCAAGACCACACGCCCACCAATCAATACCCCCGATCCCGACCACTGAGGATTCGGTTGAGAGAAGTCCTTCCACACAAAGATCGTCCCGATACAAGTCCATGGATAGCCCGACGGATAGTAGACCTGCCTATCATCGGGGCCAAAGACACCGTAATGAGGATCAATTGCCCGGCCGTTGAGCCTACGCATTCGGGGACGTGGATACGTGGTGAGCTTCGGGTGAGGCGTGTAGTCAACCCAATCTGGCCGATTAGCGTCAGCATTGACCCGAGCCTTGATGCCACGTGCAACCTCTGCTTTTGACATCCGCCCATACTCGCGACCAGGGAGACCAAGATGAGCGTCCTGGGGAAGCTCGAACTCCCAAGCGCCAGACTCTTCTTCCCACGCGACGAGCTTCGTTGGGTCAAGCCGCTTGCTCCCGGGGTGGATCGTAACGCGCATCGTCGTATGCACTTCCACAGCCTCCGGCATTGGCTCGGACGCTGGCATGTTGTCGAGAGCCAGGTACTCGTCCGCGGTCATTGGCGGAGTTGTGTCACTTGCTCTAGTAGCTCTCTTTGCGCGGCGTGGTCTGTCGGTCGCCATAGCTCCCCCTCAAGTCAATGGTTGATCGTCGAGCGCGGGATGCACACTGGGTCAGTACGGAGTGCCGATGTCCCCGGCCACTGACACAAGCCGATGCGGACTGAGCCGCATCTGAGCGCCCGGGCTTGGCAAGCGCAAATCACCCAAAATCGCCACCTCCTTAGTCGAGTTCCGGAGAGCAGCGTCTCCCTTGCACGAAGGCCCACGACGGAGTCGGGGAGTAGCCGCAGAACTCGGCGGCTACGGCGCAGGGTCTAAGGACTTCGATTGTCGCACTGAGCAGCCGCGAGAGTCAAGGTAAACCCGCGAAACCGCAGACTTCCTTCGCATCTTCATTTCCTCGGCCCGCCTGCGCCTCCGCTCGTTCTCATAGGCCTGCCGGCGAGGCCCCTCTGGCAATTCGCGGCCGACTTAGCGTCGCGGTGATTGGGAGGCCGTGCCCGTTATGGCAGACTCAATGGAGTGCGACGCGCAGACCGTTCGTGCGTCAGGCCATCGGTGGTGAGTTCAAGAGCGAGAAGACCACGACCGGGCAGGTGATCCTGAAGTCACCGCTCTCGAAATCAGCGTCGATATCGCCATCGTTGTTCTCGTATTCGATCTGAAGAGCTACCTCAAAGACGACAACGCTCCCGGGTGGAACGGCAAACATCGTTTTGCTGAGACCCACCCCGGCGGAGATGGAAAGTGCACTGGTGTCCCCGGGTATAAAAATCCCGCCCCCGTATTCCCCGGTGCCCCCGAGGAATTCGCTCGCATAGGACGTGGACGCCACGTCGCGGGGGAAGCCGAACCATAGCCCGAACTGAGCCGTCGCCGTCACCCAACTGGTGTTCGGCCAGATTCCCCACGGGGCGTGTGACTTCAGGTGACCGGTCGCCGACATGAAGGTGGCGGCGTTGATCACGGCGTAGTCGCTGAAGGGGCTCGGCCAATAGAAATAGAAGCCCACCTTTGGCGTGCCCTGGTACTCGGATGTCGTAACCCTGAATTTTGCCCAACTGCCAAGCGGCACGGCAGCGGAATCGGTCGGCAGGAGTGGCGTCGTCCAGATCAGGAACGGTGTGTCCAGGCTGAAGAAATCGTCGAGGCTCTGAAAAGCCTCGCTCTGCCCCAGGACGCTCGAATGGAGCGTGTCCTTTTGCCGCGCCGCGCGCCTGAGCGCATCGGTCTTGTGCTTCGCGACCATGCGCTCCAGTTGCACGCTGTGCCGTTCCTGCAGCGCTTGGAACTTCTCCATGTCCAGTCCCGCTTCCCTCAGGAATCCGGACACCATCTCTTCGGACGCTCGGCGGCTCTTCTCCAGCCTGGGATGTTGCGCTGGGTCTGGTCGAAACGCGACCGGGTGCTTCGCCCGCTCGGCTTCGACGGCAAGGATCGCCTTCTTGAGCTCGGCCTTGGAAATCCTCTTCATCGTGTCCTCCGGGTGATTCCACCTTTCGCCATGCTGGTTGCCCCCGCCAGGCGAAGCGTGATCCGGCGGCAGCGTTATGGGCCAGTGTGCGCTTCCGCTGATGCAGGGTCAAGCAGGCCGGGTGGCGAAGCAAGCGGGGCGGCGGACGATTTTGCTCCCGGTTACCATCTCGCCCTACCTCTGGCCGCGCGGAATACGAAAGCCCGTGCGGGAGTGGCCGATCTAGAAGGACCGTGAGTTCGTCGTTCGGATTTGAGATCTCACCAGAATCCTCGGCGGGTTGTCTCGGTGACCTCTCCCGTATTGATCTCCGTCGTTCGAGGCAGACGAGTCCATTGCTGCCCCCAAAGGGCGTGAATCGCGGACCCCTTGCCTTTCCCCTGCAAACAGCCTCTTCTAGGGACCGCAGGAAGGGGCCATGATCGCCTTCTTGGACCCCGAGCCAGCCGTTGCCGTGCTCGTGGTGCGAAGGCCATACCCCCGTTGTGGCAGTACTTGTCTCGACTGCTCCACGTTTCTAAGGTCGACGAGGCCATTGCTGCCCCCAAAGGGCACGGACCCCGGACGCTGCGGCTTTTCCCCCTGCAAACCGGCCGTTTTCAGGGGACCGCCGGAAGGGGCCATGATCGCCATCGTGGACCCCCAGGCGAGCCGACGCCGTGATGGTGGGCGAAGGCCATGCCCCCGTTGTGGCAGTACTTGTCGTGGTGTGGCAGAAGCGTAGCCACGCACAACGAAGTGCTGGCCCAGCAAGTCGAATCCTGTTCGCCTAGGCTCATCGCCTCGCGCGTCGACGCGTGTTGGCGGTCTTCGGGCTTTCGGCCGGGGTTCTGGCCGCAGGGCCAGTCCAGTCTACTCCCTCTGAGCCGTCTTCCACGCCGAAGGGGCGTAGAGAGCGGCAGCCACCTGCTGCGGGGCTCCCGCAGCGGCGGGGGCCAGCCGCCGCACCGCCGGCCGCGAGAAACCGACGCCGCTGTGGCGGGAGGATCTTTGCGCTTCGTAGGAGTCTTCACAAGAGGGTCGTAGCTATCGGACGGAGCCGGTCGGGTCTGTCGGTGAGCCGCAGCCCGGCAGGCCCCCGGCTCCGCCTCCTCGAGGCACTAGCCCTGCGGCGGCCAGGCAAGCAGCGGGCTCGCGCCCCTCTTCAACATCGGCACGGTCGCGACCGCAAGGACGCTGGTTAGCTCAAGGGAATGCTTACAGTGAGAATGAGCTTTAAGAACCAAGAGGAGAGTTGACCCAGAACCAACTTCCCGAACTGCTCGAGACCGAGCCTGCGCGCACGCTGCTCGAGGGCGCGGAGGAGCGCGGCTTCATCGACCCGGCCG
>DASPXY010000556.1:0-9617 GCA_035637055.1 Gemmataceae bacterium
AAGCCGTCTGCTCCCAGGATGCGATACCAGTCGGACAGGCCGATGCCTTCAATGTTGCGCGTGGCACTGGCTCCGCCCCAGCTGCCGTTGTCCTGCAGGCCGCCGTAGACCCGATACGGCTTGCGCATGTCCACGGCGATCGCGTAGAACTGACTCACCGGTAGTTTCTTGACGTGCTGCCAGTTCGCGCCGCGGTTCTGCGACAGGTACAGGCCGCCGTCGTTGCCGAGCACGAGCTGGTTACTGTTCTTCGGATTAATCCAGAGAGCGTGATGGTCGGGGTGAGCGCCGCCCTTGCCCTTGCCCTTGCCGCCGGTGGTGAAGGTGCGGCCGCCGTCCTTCGAGGTGTGGAAGGCGATGCCCAGGACGTAGATGTTGTTCACGTCGTTGGGGTCCACGCGGATCTGACCATAGTAGAACGGCCGCGGACACAGCGAGTTGAGCCGCGTCCAGGTTTCGCCGCGATCGTCGGAGCGGAAGATGCCGCCGTGGTCCGCCGTGATGTCCTCGGTGACCTTTTGTCCCTTCTCCACGACGGTGCGCTTGGTCAGATTGGCGGCCTGGCCCTGGACGGTGACGCTGGTCTTGTCGGTCTGGATGACGGCGTAGACCGTGCGCGGATCCTGGCGATAGATGTCGAAGCCGCAGCGACCGTAGGGGCGGTTCGGCAGGCCCTTCGTCATCTTGGTCCAGCTCTTGCCGCCGTCGATGGTGCGATAGAGACCGGCGCCGGGGCCGGTCTGCACGTCAGGGTTGCCGCCGGAGAAACCATCGCGGCGCACGCAGTAGGCCGCCGCGTAGAGCGTGTCCGGCTGCGATAGATCCATCGCCACGTCGATGAAGCCCGTGTTCTCATCGACGAACTTGACCAGATCCCAGGTGCGGCCGCCGTTGGCGGTCTTGTAGACGCCGCGCTCCTTGTTCGGCCCCCAGATGCGCCCGAGCGCCGCGACGTAGACGATCTCGGGGTTCGCCGGGTGGATGACGATGCGGCCGATGTGCTGCGTTTCCTTCAGGCCGACGTGCTGCCAGGTTTTGCCGCCGTCGGTCGAGCGGAAAACGCCGTCGCCCCAGGTGACACTGTTGCGCGCGTTGGCCTCGCCGGCGCCGACCCAGACGTGATCGGGGTTGCTCCGGGACACCGCCACGGCGCCGATGGAGCTGCTGGTCTGACCATCGAAGACGGGGGCCCAGTTGACGCCGGCGTCGGCCGTTTTCCACACCCCACCCGAGGCAGCGGCGGCGTAGATGATGGCGGGGTTGCTCTCGACCACAGCGACCTCGGTAATGCGGCCGCTCATGTTGGCGGCGCCGATGTTGCGCGCGGTCAGGGCGTCCAGCGCGACAGCCGGCGGGTCGCTGGGCTGCGCCGGCCAAACAGTTGGGACGACGAGCAGGAAACCGACAAACAGGGCGAAACGCGGGGGGACGGCTGTTCGTTTCATGGCTCTCCTTCGGGCCAGGTGGTGTGGCGGTGTAGGACCGATCCCGAACAACGCCGACTTTTCGGAGCCAAGAATGCCAGCCGATCAACCGGGTTCACCCAAGTGCGCCACACTTACGCGCGCAACAGATCGCGGAAGGTTTTCCATTCGGGAAGTAACACCAGCGTCTGATCCGGGTTGACCGCGATCCAGTCTCGAACCAGGCTCCGTAGTTGGCTCGGGTGGATCTTGTGGGTTGATTGTAGCCACGGCATCAGAGCCGCAAACAGATCCTTCCCGCTGCACCAGACCAGCACACTCCTTACGTCCGCAAGGAAAGCATCGGTAAGCCGCGAAGTATGGTTGGTCAGGTCGGCGGTGATTTGCGCTCCAGCAAGGACGCCCTGCACGCTGGCCACGAACGCCGCTGCTTGCGTGTGAACCCAATGGGCCGTCGCCGGCTGGCTCAGGTCCGCCGGTAACAGGAACTCATGGCCGAGACATTCGCCCGGCTTGCTCGGAAACTCCTTCGCTGGCGGCAAGATCTGGCGTGTCTGCCCAACCGTCCAGCGTGCCGCCTGGTAGTGCTTGATACCCCGCGCAGCATTCACCAACTCGGTCTCGAAGGCTGCCTGGTCCCAGCCGAGCGCCGCGTGGATGACACCCGGGTCAAGCAAATAGTTCTCGATCTCATGGCGACACCACCGCCACCCGAGTATGGCACCTCCGGGCTCGCTTGCATCGATCGTGGGCTGGGTCAGGTCGGCGGCGGGCAGGAAGTCGAAGTCGCGGTCCCGCAGGTAACAGACAGGCTTCTTGGTTTCGCGACGGAGATCCAGCGAACGAGGTTTGAGACTTCCCTTCGGTGTCGGGTGGGGATCGACCACCGGATTCCCGGCCAGCAGCGATCCGAAAACTTCGATATCGAGTTTGCCTTCCGCGAGGAGCCGGCTTACAGGCATCGGCGTCCACCCTCCAACCGGACTTCCTGTTCTTCCGGGATAACACCTGTGAGGAATTCGGAATGAGTGGTGATGACGAATTGACAGTCTGGCCCCAGGCGCGGCAAGGTAGCGTAGAGTGTCTGTTGTGCGGGGGCGTGCAGGTGCAATTCCAGTTCATCTATCAGTACCACAGAGTGGGCGATGTTGAGGCGAATAAAATCGTACAGCAGCGAGAAGACGGCTTGTTCCCCGGATGCCATCTCGGCAAGGTCGTACCGCCTCCCCTCGCGTTCGAGCAAGAAGTAGGAGTCCTTTGCGCTCGGGTCCGCGACACCCTCCCGCGGCATTGTCCCCCAGAACTGGGTGCCAGGGAACACCTCAGCAAATCGTCGCTCCAGGTCTTTGATGTACATCTTCCACTGGCCTTCCACCCGGGAAGTGGAGTATGCCCACCAGCCGACGAGATACTCCCGGAGTTGTTCGACCCCGACCCTCCAACTCTCCGCTTCTCTTACTCGGTCTCCCGCCTCCGGCTCCCGCGACGCGAGGACAGTCCCGAGGTTGCGGTATTGATCGAACCAGAACACGTCCCCAATCTCAGAGAACCGATCCTTGAACGCCGGCCTCGTCCGCGCGAGCCATTTGATGTAGTAACGCCCCAGGAACTGATTGACGGCTGCGAGGCCCTGGGGGGAAGCGAGCCTCCCCTCTTCATACACGAGCCGTACCTCCCTATGGTCGGCGGGCTCGACAATTTGGCGAGTTCCCTTCCAGTCGCTCGACTGCGAGTCATACCATTCCTTGAAGAGGTCGCGGGTCAGGCGCACCTCTTCCGGGTCCAGACTGACAACGAGTTCGACCCTGGTAGGGCCCTGGCTACCAACACGTTCTGGCAGGAACCCATGCCAGTGGAAATCGGTGGGGTGGCGAGTGCGTCGTGTCGCGAGGGAAAGGGTCAGCGCAATCGCTTGCAACGCCGTCGTCTTGCCCGAACCATTATCCCCGATCAGACAGGTAACCCGCCGCGGGGTGGTCGCCTGGTCGCTCGTGAACGGAATGTCGAGGAGCTTCAGTCCCTTGAAGTTCTCAATGTGAACGTGTTTCAGTCTCATGGATGCCTCCTTATCTGCCAGACATGGTGATTCGCGACCGGGTTCATGGGCAGGCGAGGCAGCCGCGGGAAGCGAGCACCAGTTAACCTCGCAAGGCCTTTTCCAGAAAGGGGTAGGCACGTTCCCCATGCCAGACGTGGCCTCCGTCGAACCGGTCGAGTTGTAACTGTTCCTTTGCACCCAGGGCAATGTACGCCTGACCGATTCGGCGCATCGCCAGGTCGATCCAGCGCGGCACCATCAGCGCGTCGCGCGTGCCCGCTTGCCACAGGCACGGCCGCGGCGCGATCAGCCCGCCGGTCTCCGGCACGTCGCCATACTGCAGCAAGCCGGGAATGATCTGGGCGCCGCAACTGTAGCGCACGGCGACGCGCTCCTGCATGCAGTTAAGGGCGCCAGAGACGACGGCCGCTCGCAACCGCGGCTCCAGGGCTGTCGCCAGCATCGTCATGCGGCCGCCGTAGGACAGGCCGACACAGCCCAGGCGGCGGGCATCGACCTGCTTGTGCCGCGCGAGCAGTTCGACCGCCCAGAGAACGTCGCGCAGGTTCTCCGCGATCAGCACCTTGCCGAGAAGCTGCATGCGGAGAAAGGTGATCGCACAAGGATCCTGATTGCGATAGGCGGCGGGGTCGCCGAGGCGGCGGCCGAACGGCGTCAGGCACGGGGCTGCCACGACGTAGCCGCGCCGCACCAGCTGCAGACCATAGTCGTAGTTGGCGCTCTTGACCGCCTTCTCGATCCCGGGGGTGAGTTCGCGGGCGACGATGGCATCATAACCGAAGCGGCCGTGGCCGTGGAGCGCGACGATGCCGGCCCGCTGGCCGCGGCGTTTGTCCTTCGGCGTGAGCAGGTAGACGGGCAGCGGCCGCTGTCCCGGTGCCGTGAGGAGCAACTCCTCGCGGCGGTGATCGTCGCGTTCAACAACCCGTTCGACCGTCATTTGCCACTTCGCAGGTGGCTGATAGGCCCCGAGCGAGGAGCGCAGCGCCTCCGCGAAGGCCGTCTGCCACTTGCGGCACTCCTCGGCGGTAGTGCCGCGGAAGCGCAGGCGCAGGGGAGCATCGTCCGCCAGGCGACGAATCTCTTCCTCGAGAGGCGAGGGGGCCGGCTGCTGGGCGGCGTGTGCCGGGGAATCCATCCCGGCAGCCAGGCAGACAGCCGGAGCGAGCGCAAGAAAGCCACGACGGCTGGTCGGGGTCGGCTCGAGTGTCATCGGAGGTAGCCTCGTCAGGGTGGGAAAACCGGGTCATTATAACCACCCCCCCGCGCGGCGACATCGGAAAGAACCAGCACCCGCCCCTCCCGTCCTCAAAATGAGAAACCCTGTTGCATCCGTCGCAACTTGTATTACACTTGATCTGTTCTATTGCGTCAGTTGTTGGATTCTTGGAGAATATTATGCGCAGTCAACGGGCTCTCATCTCTGGACATCGTCGTCCTTTCCCGAACCGCTCGCAGCGTCGCCCGTTTCAGCCCCGCGTGGAAGCGCTCGAAGCGCGGAACTTGCTCTCGGTCTTCGCCCCCGCTCAGATCCGCCAGGCCTACGGTTTCGACCAGGTCACTTTCAGTAGCGGGACCGTGGCAGGCGACGGCGCCGGCCAGACCATCGCCATCGTCGATGCTTACGACCACCCCACCGTCGCACAGGATCTCGATACCTTCGACCAGAACTTCAGCATTAACGGGGGCAGCCAGAGCCTCTACCAGCAGTACGGCTCCAGCAGCACGGTCCTGACCAAGGTCGATCAGTGGGGCGGAGCGAGTTACCCGGCCTACAGCTCCGGGTGGTCTCAGGAGATCGCGCTGGATGTGGAGTGGGCGCACGCTGTCGCCCCAGCCGCACACATCCTGCTCGTCGAGGCGGCGTCTACCAGTTTCTTTGACATGTTCGCGGCGGTCGATTACGCCAGTGCCCACGCCAGCGTGGTCTCGATGAGTTGGGGTTCCGGCGAGTTCTCGGGCGAGACGTCCTACGACGGCCATTTCAATCCCAATTTCCGCCCGGGCGTGACCTTCGTGGCCTCTTCCGGCGACACGGGCGCCGTGCCGGAGTACCCGGCGGTGTCTCCCTACGTCCTCGCCGTCGGCGGCACGTCCCTCAGCCTGACGAGCAGTTCCAGTTACCTCAGTGAGACGGGCTGGAACGGCAGTGGGGGCGGTGTTAGCTCCTACGAGTCCAAACCGCCCTATCAAAGCAGCGTCACCCAGAGCAGTACCAAGCGGACCAACCCGGACGTGGCCTACAACGCGGATCCGTACACCGGGGTCTACGTCGTCTGGCAGGGCGGCCTGTACGCCTTCGGCGGCACCAGCGCCGGGGCGCCGCAATGGGCCGGCCTCGTCGCCATCGCGAACCAGGGCCGCGGTGGTGCCGGGACGCTGACCGGCGCAACGCAGACATTGCCGACCCTCTACAGTCTCACCAGTTCCACTAGCGCCAGCGATTCCAATCCGCTCCACGACGTCGTCAGCGGCAGCACCAGGCGCAGGGGCACGACCTTACGTGCGGGCACGGGCTACGACCTGGTGACAGGGAAGGGGACACCGAAAGCCCAGTTGGTGATCTCGGCGCTCGTGAATCCCGACAGGACCGTCACCATTGCTCCCTTCTCCACGGGGTCAGGCAGCGGCACTGGAGGAAGCGGTTCCAGGCATCACGCGCAGCTCGTCGTGGGCGCCGTGGACAACCGGGCAGCCATCGATGGCGTGCCGGTTCTGACCGCCACGCTCACTTCGGCGCCGGCCGTCGTGATCTTCGCGCCGCAACCCATGTCCGCGCAGGCGACCTCTCTGGTGATCGCCGTCCCGCAGGCTCGTCCGCCGCAGACTCTCGTGACGAGCCGGGTGGCCGTCGGGGAGACTGCCCTCCCGACAGAGGGGCCGATCGAGAGAATGTCCGGGGAGCAGGGAGACTCGGCATCGCGCCGCGTTACGCCTGCCTGGCCGGCGGTGGCTGCTCGCCAGGAAGAGGACGGTCTGCTCCTGGGGCCTGCGCGTTCCGCGCCTGCGCGTGCCGAGCGCGTTGCGGACGATGGTCAGGAGTTTCCGGAGACGGCGCCGATTCAGGAGGAGACCAGCGCAGCGGCCGGGCCGCTGGCCGCGCTGGCGGCGTTCGCTTTCGCTTTCAATGGTTTCTGGGTCAATCCAGCAGCAGAACGCCTGGATGCCCCAAAGCGCCGGACCGCAGGCCCGCATGCGGGTTAGTGGTGGTGTGAGACCCGGCCGCTTCCGGGAGGCCCCACACAGACTCTCACCTCGGTGGTTCGATGATCTCCAGACGCGCCTTTGTCAGCGCGGTCAGCGCGGGAGCGGTCGGCACCTCGATTGTCGAGGGAGGGCCGCCCGCGCGGCGCAGGCGACTGGCCGTCGTCACCACCGAGTGGCGCGAGCGATCCCACGCCTGGCACATGGCGGAGCGGTTTCTCCATGGCTATCCCATCGAAGGCAAGTGGCATCGTCCAGCCTTCGAGGTCGTCTCCGCCTACATCGATCAAACGCCGAAGAACGATCTCAGCCGCCAGCGCGCCAAGGAGTTCGGCTTCACGATCTATCGCACGATTGCCGAGGTGCTCCGCTGTGGAGGCAATCGCCTTGCGGTGGACGGCGTGCTCATCATCGGCGAGCACGGCAACTACCCGCGCAACAAATTCGGTCAGAAGCAGTACCCTCGCTACGAGTTCTTCCAGCAGGTGATGGACGTCTTCCGCAAGGACGGCCGCACTGCCCCGGTCTTCAACGATAAACACCTCTCCTGGCGCTGGGAGTGGGCGCGCGGCATGGTGGAGACGGCGCGCAAGATGGGCTTCGCGTTCCTCGCGGGGTCGTCGCTGCCGGTTACAAAAGAGATTACAAAACTATCCTGAAACGGATAGCGAATATCCGTTTACCGCCGCCCCGCCGTTCGAGCTGATCGGCCAGGTCGCCTGACCCTTTCCTCTGATCCCGGCAACCGCCCGACGAACCCCGCTCCCCTTGGTGCGGGGGGTTTCGTTTCGTCTACTCGGTCGGGGCCTTTCGCTTTACTAACCCCTTAATGCGGGGTTATAATCCTACTAGGAACGGTTAGACCGCAAGAAGAAAGGAGCGAGCCGTGCAGCTGACTTTCGGCGACGTGTGCAAGGTTACTGGCATCGCCGCGAACACCCTCGACCGTTGGTCCGCCTCCTGGCTAGGCGGCGCGGCAGCGGGAGGCCAGGGAACCGGCCACCACCGCCGGTACGGCTTGGCGGAGACGTTCGCTGTGTACGCTGGCCTCCGGTGGCGAGCGGAGGGAGCAGACTCGGGGAGGGTCGCGAACCTAGTGCGGTTCCTCGCGCGCGTGCCGTCGGAACACCTCGAAGCTGAATTTGAGGCTGGGCGAACTCTGCCCGTGCTGCCCCACCTCTTCGGCGAACTGGAACTGCCGGCAGGGGTAACGATGTTCGTTGAACCGCTGGTCGGCCCCGACGCCACGCCCGGAGCGCGAAAGCTGATGAAGCGAGTAGACCTCGGCAGGTTGTGGAAGGAGGTCAAGGAGAAGATCGACGCCCTGAAGAAGCAGCCATTGGGCAAGCGGGGCCGGAAGAGAACAGGGAAAAGGCGAGCAGCGAAGTAACAAGTGAAAGACTCGGCCGGGCGATCTTGGCGGACACCCGACCGAGTCGGAAAGGAAAACCGTGTCTACCTACGATTATACCGCGCCCCTAAGCGGCGCGATGGAGACGGGTGGCGTGTTGCCGCTCGCAGAGGCGCTAACGCGATATGAAGACTCCAGAATTGTCCTTTACCACCGCGTCTCGGGCAGGAAGCAGGGCGCGAGCGGGAAGATCGACGAAAAGACGGCGGCCGTCTACCGCGAGATGCGGAAGGTCACGGACCGCCGGTTGGTTCGGGTCGTCTGCGCCGTCGAGGAGGGGAAGTTGAGCACGCCGCGCCCGGCTCTCCGCGAGGCCGCGAGCGTCGCGGCGGAGCGCGGTTGTCTGTTGGTGACCGTCGATCTGTCGCGGCTGATCCGGGCTGAGGCGTATGACCGGCAGCGGAACCGCGATGCCTGGCCGACGGTGGCGGAGTTCGGGGGGCTACGCGAGTTGACGCTGGGCGTTCCCCTGGCGACCGTCGTAAGCCCGCTTCTCTCCGAGGACGAGCGGCATTCGCTCGCCGTAAAGCGGGGGAATCCCGGACGACCGCGGAGCATTGACGATGCACTGGCGGAAGAGATCTTTCGTGCGCTCGGGTATTGGTGCTTCGACGAGACCGGCCAGAATCACTACCAGCAACCGCTTTGCCAGGTCGCGGGGGACTTCGGCCGGTCGGCGCAGTCCATTATTCGGGAAATGGCTCGGCCTTGCCCTCATCTTCCGGGGAAGACGTGGCGCGACTGGTTAGTTACGAGGGCGGTGGAGAAGGGGCTGCTCGTTGTCGAGGCCGACGGGTCCATCGTGTCGAAGGTGGCCGGTCGGTCTCCTCGGGGATCGCGGGGTTGGTGGGGTAAGCCCGGACGACCGCCGAGGTGGGCGGTTCGAGCCCCGAAGTAAAGGGTTTCGGAATGCGCCGCTAGTTTCGGCCGGGGAGGGGTAGGGACAGGTCGGGAGCGTTCGGGAAAGGGTTTCGGAACGCGCCTATAGTTTCCGGGTAGGGGGTAAGGGAAAACCTCGGAGCGTTCCGAAACTATCCCTCCCGATCTGCGGAGAGGGAGAACCGGCTTGTTGCACGGCTAGGGTAAAATCGGCTGGCGTCGAGCGCGGGGCCGTCGTGGTTACTGCGTTCGGAGAAGCATTGAGGAGGACAGCGTGATACAGCCCCGAACGGCCCCCTACGGGGTACTACCTAGCAAGGTGACTTATGCGAGCGAAAATAGGCGAAAGCCGTTGCAACCACAAGAAGCCGGACGGCACGCGCTGCCGGGCCTACCCCCGACCAGGGCGGAACTTCTGCACCTTCCACGACCCGGAAATGGTTGGCGAACGGGCGGCGGGTCGCAGGCAAGGCGGGGTAAACCGCAGCAAGAAGGCGGCGACCCTCTCCCCCGATACGGTGGACTTGTCGCTTGAGACGGTCGCGGACGTCGTCAAGGCGCTATCGCACACCTTCAACGCCGTGCGGACCGGGCGGCTCGCCGTCAACGTCGGCAACTGCCTCGGCGTCCTCGCGGGTGT
>DASPXY010000557.1:0-2760 GCA_035637055.1 Gemmataceae bacterium
GCCGATCAGCGGCGCGTACGCGGAGTTCGTCTGCCTGCCGCAACGTGAACTGGTTCCGGTGCCGTCTGGGCTGGACGCCGTCGAGGCTGTCAGCCTCGTGCTGAACTACGTCACGGCGTACCAGATGCTGCATCGTTCGGCCAAGGTCAGACGGGGCCAGCGCGTGCTGATCCACGGCGCGGCAGGCGGGGTCGGCTCGGCACTATTGCAGCTTGGGCGCCTCGCCGGGCTGGAGATGTACGGTACCTGTTCATCGCGAGGGGCATCGGCCGTTTCCGACCTGGGCGGTATCCCAATTGATTACCGACAGCTCGACTTCGTGAAAGAAATTCACCGCCTCACGGGTGAGGGCGTAGACGTCGTCTTTGACGGCATCGGTGGCACCCATATCTGGCGTTCCCGCAAGGCGCTCCGTCCTGGCGGGACGGTAGTGGCCTATGGTCTTACTTCCTCGCTACGTGGGGGCCGATTGGCTTCAGGTCGTTCAGGTCGTCGTCATCGCTTTCATGGAATCCCCATTTTCGGGCTGTATATTGCCGGCGGCTGGCTTCTCCCGGGCCGGAAACGGGTGGTCCCCTACAGCATCCAGTGGCTCAAACGGCTGAGACCGGCACTGTTTCGACAGGATTTGATCGCCCTGTTCGACCACTTTCAACAGCAGAAGATCAAGCCACTCATCGCGCAGCGATTTCCTCTTGCCGAGGCAAGACAGGCGCACGAGCTGCTCGGGAAGGGAGGCGTGACGGGCAAGATCGTGCTCGTCCGCAACGGGTCGTCGCTTGAATCAGGAGCGGCGTAACAACGGCATGCAGCGGACGGCGCTTCGCGCCGCCGCTGATGCCGGCCGTTAGGGTCCTATGACGTTCACCCAGCAGATCATCGCAACAGTTATTGGTAGCTTTGGCGGCTTCGTTGCCGCCCTCCTCATGCTCTGGGCCAAGCGTTGGTTCGATGACGCGAGCAATAGGAAGTCCCTGCTCAAGCACCTGCGTTACGTGATTGAAGAAGGCTAGTCGAAGAGCGGCTGGGGATCTGCGGCCCGAGTACAAGCGCTCCGACTTTGGGACGCTGGTTCGCGGCAAGTACGCACAGCAGGTCATTGAAGCCACGAATGTGGTCGTCCTCGATCCGATGGTCGCCAAGGCGTTTCCAAATGATCGTGCTGTCAACAAGGCGCTGCGAGGGCTGCTTCGCGATCGCAAGTCCTCCGCTCGCCCAACTACCCGATCAACACGGACGCGCCGCGAGCGGCGCGCCCGTTAATGGTACGTTGGTGGGCTGAAGACAGTGGATGAGCTCGTCATGCGCCTGTTTGGACCTCTGAAGTCACCTTGAGCGCAACTCACGTCTAACCTCCGGAACAGTCCTCAACCCTGCGACGCGCGCAGGCGGACTATCAATCAGGAGTTGCCAAACTCTCGTTCAGGAGCTAGCCTGGAGGCAGGGAGGGGCCATGGTCAAGCGACGCCGGGCAATGAAGGGGTCGGCCGGAGCACGGAGCAGCGCCAAGGGGGCCGGCGCCCCTCGCGCCCACCGGCACACACGGCTGGTGCGCCGGAAAGCCCCGCTGCCCTTCCAGCGTTTCGTCGCTCAGGACACCCCCACGGCCCGGAAGATCGCCCTGATTCGCGCGGGCGTGGCCGCCCGCGTGGTCAACGAGATGGTGGCCTACCTCCAGGTGCCGAAGGGCGTCGTCTTCGCGGTGCTGCACATGCCGGAGAGCACCGCCCACAAGCTGATCAAGGACAATCGCACCCTCGATCGGGCGGCCTCCGAGCGCGTCGTGAGGGTGGCCGACATCACGCGGATGGCCCAGGAGACCTTCGGCGGGCGCGAGCGCGCCACGCAGTGGCTGAAGACCGCCAACCTGGCCTTGGCCGGCGCCGCCCCGCTGTCGATGCTCGACACGGAGCCGGGTGCCGGGGAGGTGCGCCGGCTCCTGCAGGCGATCAGCTCGGGCGGCGTCGTGTAGTGGCCGCGACGGCCGTCTGGCGCATCGCCCGCCGCCCGTTTGCCCTCGACCGGCAGGGGATCGGGGCGCGCGATGCCGGCGGCCGCTGGAACCACATCGGCACCCCCGTCCTCTACGCCGGGGCCACCATCGCCATCGCCGCCCTGGAAAAGTTCGCCCAGTTGTCCGGCACAGCGCCGCCCGACCTGGTGCTGGTGCGCATCCGCCTGCCCGACAAGCACTCCGCCGAGACCCCAACCCTCGCTCGGCTGCCGAAAGACTGGAATGCTGTCCCTGCCGCGCCGGGCAGCATGGACTTCGGGACGGCGTGGGCGAAAGAAATGCGCTCGCTCGTCCTGTACGTGCCCTCGGTGCTCGTGCCCGAAGAACGCAACGCCGTGCTGAATCCCGCTCATCCCGAGTTCGCTGCGGTCAAGATGACCATCGAGCGGGAGTTCGGCTACGACGACCGCATGTACGGGGCGCGCACCTCTCCCCCGTAGCGGTTCGTCGGCTGATGACGTCGTAAGCCGGGTGTCAGTCCACGCGGAAGATCTGATCCGGGCTCAGGCTCTTGACGCTCGTCTGGCCGCAGAGCGCCATGGTCGTCCGGAGCTCGCGCCGCAGGATGCCCAGGGCGCTGGCAACACCCGCGGCGCCGTCGGCCGCTAGCCCCCAGAGCGCGGTGCGGCCCACGGCGACCACGGTGGCGCCGAGGGCCAGACCTTTGAGCACGGCCGTGCCGCGATCGAAGCCGCCATCCACCACGATGGCGGAGCCGCCCGCCACGGCGTCCACGATGGGCGGCA
>DASPXY010000558.1:0-3201 GCA_035637055.1 Gemmataceae bacterium
CAAGAGGTCGCCGTCCTCTTCGCTCTGCCCGAACCAGAAAGGGAAGCGGCCTTCTTTCGTTGCTGGTCGCGGAAGGAGGCGTACATCAAGGCCGTCGGCCGCGGCATGTCCATTCCGCTCGATGCGTTTGACGTGTCGCTCGCTCCCGGAGAGCCGGCGCGCTTGCTGGAGGCGCGAGGCGAAGCGATCGCTCCTGGCCCGTGGGACATGCAGGCGTTGGACGTGACCGCCGGATATGCGGCTGCGGTGGCCGCGCACGGAACGGGTTGGAGTGTGCGCTGCTGGGACTGGCCGCGAACCTATTCGGCCAGCGGGAGCGAAATCGGCTTGCAATCGCGGTTGGAACGGTAGATCGCGGTGAACATCTCCACGACGACGCGGCCCTCCTCTCCAGTCACAAGCGGCCTGCGGCCTTCGCGAATCGCGCGCAGGAAGTCCTGAATCTGCAACCTGTGATAGTGGGTCGTCGGATCGACCTGCGCGAAGCGTACGCGATCCTCGGCCTGGAACGCAGCGAGCAGGTGCTCCTCGCCGGGGATCGTCCACAGGTCGTTCAGCGCCGGCTCGGTCACGCTCGACATGCCTGCGACGAAGGTGGCGCCGCGATCGGTTTCGACGCCGACCGACGCCCCATTGCTGCCGTGGATGTGGACCTTGGTGTAGATGCCCGGTTTCTGCGAAACGCTTGTCACGATGGAGCCGAGGCCGCCGCTCTGAAAGCGAACGATGGCGACAGCGGTGTCGTCTACCTCGATCCCCGGATGGTTGACGTTGGCCCAGTAGCCGCTGACCTCGGCGATCGGCCCCAGGAGCCACTGCAACAGGTCGAGTTGATGCGGGGACTGGTTGACGAGCACGCCGCCGCCCTCGGTCGCCCATTTGCCCCGCCACGGATCGGATTCGTAGTAAGTGGGCTCGCGCCAGCTATACATGATGAAGACGCCGAGGGCAGGCCGGCCTAGCTTCCCGGCGTCAATGGCCGCTTTCATGCGCAGGACAGGCTCGTACAGGCGCCGCTGGCTGATGACGCCCAGCAGGACGCCGTTGTCGCGGGCGGCTGTCAGCATGGCGTCACAGTCGGCCAGGCTCGCCGCCATTGGCTTCTCGACGAGGACGTGAGCGCCGGCCCTGGCGGCGAGGACGGTGGGGGCGGCGTGGAGCGGATGCGGGGTGGCGATCAACACCGCCTCCGGCTGTGTGTCGCGGAGCATCGATTCGACATCGGTGTAGGCGCGGGCGCCGTGGCGGTTGGCGAACGCCGCGGCCCGTTCGGCGCTGGCATCGCAGACGGCGACGAAGTCGGCCTCCTCCAAGGTCGTGAGCGCCGCCGCGTGGATCTGGCCGACCTTGCCGCAGCCGATCAGGGCTGTTCGCACCTTGTTCACGTCATGGGTCCTTTCGATGCCGCGGGTTGAGTTTACACCACCTCCCAACGCGACTACAACACCCTCTATGAGTGTTCTCGCCAGCCGTCTGCAAGTCGTCGAGGAACGATTACACGCCGCTTGCCGGCGTGCCGGGCGGCAGCGCTCCGAGGTCACGCTGGTCGCCGTTACGAAAACGGTGTCGTCCGTCGTCGCGGCGGGATTGCACCGTTTGGGGATCGTCCATCTCGGCGAGAGCCGGCCGCAGGAGTTATGGCGCAAGGCCGCAGCCCTGCCGTCGGTGCGCTGGCACCTGATCGGCCACCTGCAGCGCAACAAGATCGAACGGACGTTACCCCTCGTCACGCTGATCCATTCCGTTGACAGCCTGCGCCTGCTGACCGCGCTGGACGAGGAAGCGGGCCGGCAGCAACGCCCCGTGACGGTCCTGCTCGAAGTCAACGCCGGTGGTGAGGCGGCCAAGGGCGGCTTTGCCCCCGACGAGGTGCCCGGCCTGATCGGCCCAATCGAGGCGCTGTGTCATGTGCGCGTCGGCGGCCTGATGACGATGGCCGCCTTCACCGAGAACCCCGAGCAATGCCGCCCGACGTTCGCCGCGCTGCGAGGCCTGCGCGACCGCCTCAAAACAGAGATCAAGCCTCCGCATTCTCTCGAGCAGTTGTCAATGGGCATGAGCAACGATTTCGAGATCGCGGTCGAGGAAGGGGCGACGCTGGTGCGCCTCGGTACGGTGCTTTTCGAGGGGTTGGAGGAACCGGCGTGATCGCGGTGACCGAACATGCGGAAGGTTGCATCCTGCCGGTGCGGGCGCAGCCTGGGGCGCGCAAGACGGGCGTCCTGGGCGAGCAGGCCGGCGCCCTCAAGGTGGCGGTCACTGCGCCGCCCGAAGACGGCCGTGCGAACCAGGCCCTGGTGGAGACATTGCGTGCCGCACTCAGCCTGAAGCGTTCGCAGGTCGAGTTATTGAGCGGGGCGAAAGGCCGGCAGAAGACATTCCTCATCCGCGGCCTCAAGCCGGCCGAGGTGCGCGAACGCCTGGCCATGCTGCTGGGCGGTGCCTGAGTCGCTCCGCGTTGCCGCCCCTTGCCATTGCGCCACGCGCCGGGTTAACTGAGTGGATCACCTTCGTTGTTTAGCCGCGGTTCTCCGAACCGCGGCTAAACAACGGACATTTGGGAATCTCTATTTACCACGAGAGGACTTGTCATGAGACGAACGTGGTGGTTGGTGTTGGCATGTTTCGCTGTCCTGGCCTACCTCCGCTCAGGCGCGGACGCCGGCGATGCGAAGGGGACAGAGGTGACCCTCGACGAACTGAAGTCGCGCACTCCGGCGAACTGGAAGATGCAGGCCCCCAGCAACAAGTTGCGTGCCTACCAGTTCCAGGTGCCGAAGGTAGAGGGCGACAAGGAAGATGCCGAATTGGTGATCTTCTTCTTCGGTCCCGGCAGCGGCGGCTCGACGGCGGACAACATCAAGCGCTGGAAAGGCCAGTTCCTGCCGCCCGAGGGCAAGACGATCGACGAAGCCTCGAAGGTTGAGACCTACAAGGTCGGCGATGTGGCGATAACGTCGCTCGACCTGCACGGCACCTTCAAGTACAAGTTCCCGCCGTTCGACCCGAACGCCAAGGAGCAGCGCAAGCCCGATTACCGCCGTTTCGGCGTCGTCTTCGAGAGCAAGAATGGGCCGTACTTCATCACGCTGACCGGCCCGGCGAAGACGATGGCGCAGAACAAACAGGGCTTCGATGCCTGGATCAAAAACTTCAAATGAGACAGCAGCAGGATAAATCCGAAATCCGAAACACGAAATC
>DASPXY010000559.1:0-4504 GCA_035637055.1 Gemmataceae bacterium
CCCTCCCCCCCACCCCCTCCCCGCAGCGGAGAGGGGGAGCAAGACGGAGTGTTGTTCTTCCCCCCCTCTCCGCTGCGGGGAGGGGGTGGGGGGGAGGGGTTTTGTCCCTCGGCAGCAGGGAACAGCGGCGCGAGGGACGACACCATCAAGAGAACCAGGGGCTGGGTGTCTTCGAGCAGCGCGCTCAGTCGCTGCGGAGGGTGCGTTGGATCGAGCGGCACGTAGACCCCGCCGGCCTTGAAGACAGCGAGGATGGCCGTCAGGATGTGGGGGGACGGCGGGACGCAGACCGCGACCCGCGTCCCGGGCCGCAGGCCCCGGCTCAGCAGTTCGTGGGCCAGCTGGTTGGACCGCCGATTTAAGGTCGCGTAAGAGATCGATTCCCCCTGGTACGTGGCCGCGATGGCATCCGGAAATTCGGCCGCGAACCGCTCGAATTGCCGATGCATCAGGTGCAGGGGAACGTCCGAGTTCCCGCCATCGCAGAGCGCCAGCAACCGGCGGCGCTCGTCGTCGGTCATGAGGGGGAGCGCGTGGACGGGAGTCGTCGGGGCGCGGGTGACCGCCTCGAGCATCCGCACGAAGTGGTGCGCGATGCGCTCGATCGCGACGAGGTCGAACCGCTGCGCGTTGTAGTGAAACGCGACCGCGAGACCGCCTTCCCCCTTCTCGACGAGCAAGTGAAGGTCGGGGCTGCCCTCTGTGGCGTTTCGCGGCGGCACGGCCGGTGGTACTCCACCGGTTCCCGCCGCCGCTCTGGGGGAGTTCGTCGGAGGGGCCTCGCCGTTCTTGGCCGGAACGAACGTGATGGCCACGCCGCCATCGTCCTTCGGGGCCGTCGAGCCAACGAGCCGGCGGCGTCCGTGCCGAGTCCGGTCGAGCAGATCGGTCACGCGATCTTCGGGTTGCACATCACCCAGGAGCCAGGACGAGCCGTCGGGGGCGCAGTCAGGGGCGTTTCGCGGCGGCTCGCCCAGCGGAGTACCGCACGGCTCGCCGCCGCTCTGGGCGAGGCGTACGGGGATTTCCCGTTGCTGCGTATAGCGGTGCAGGAGGGCTTGCAGGGCCGCAAGGAACCTTGGCTGGAAGTCTTCGGACGGCTCTGCCAGGTCGTGAGCGAGAGCCGCGGGGAGCTTGCATGCATGCACGCCGGGCCGAAAGCCGACATTCGGGCCGCGGCTCAGGTCGCCGGGGAGTTGCAACGGCGGCAGCGCGACCGTGTCGAGCGTGGAGGGGACGTCGTGGACTGAGATACCAAGGTCCGTCGGCATGGGGCGTCTCCGTGCGGTTCGTTTTCGAATCGCGCTCCAACGAGTTCGGGCCCTGGGGCCGTCGTGTACTCGGGAGCGGCGGCTGGCAAGTCGCTGGAGTTCGCTTCGCTTGTTTCCTGGCTGATGGGTTCGACTTCGCGCTTGGAGGCCACGGCAACAGGCCGTCCCACAGCGCAAGGACAACAATACCGTTGCCGATATCATCGTCCCCCGGCCGAATGACGGCGTCAACATCATTCTGGGCGCGAGCACCTGCGACGGCGTGGCGCTGGCCTGGGCCGTCACCGAGTACCTGCAGGACGCGGTCGGCTGCCGGGCGCTGTCCGCGACGCACTCCCACGAATTGGCGCGGCTGGGCGCGGCCTCTGCCAGCCCACTATCCCGCTTCGCGCTGGACTCGCCGGCTTCGCGCGGTAGCATGTCGGCATGGCAACCCCCGTTCCTGATCGGAGGACTCTCGAATGAAGCGTGCCCTCTCTCTCGCGTGCCTGCTGCTCCTTGGCCTGTCGAACCCCGTCCGGGCCGACCAGGGCAATCCCAAGATCGAGGCGATCGAAGCCATCGCGTTCGGGCCCAACGGCCTGTTGCTGATCGGCGGCGGCACCCAGGTCGTCAGCGTCGAGACCGGCGACACCACGCCCTCCACCTGGTCCAAGACGGAGATTGCCAACATCGATCAACTCCTCGCGGGCAAACTCGGTTTGCAAGCGAAGGACATCGAGGTGCGCAAGCTCGCCGTCAACCCGGCGTCGCGCAAGGCCTACGTCGCGTTGCAATCGCTCAAAACGAAAGCCAGCGTCATCTTGACCATTGACGGGACGGGCAACATCGCGGAATTCCCGCTCGACAACGTCAAGTACACTGCCTACACCCTGGCGGCGCCCAAGGTGGCCATCACCAAGGTCACGGACATCGCCTGGGCGGGCGGCAAGATCGTTGTGGCCACGCAGGCGACCGACAAGTTCACCGCGTCGCGCGTCTTCACGATCAACCCGGCTGCCAAGGATGGCTCACCCACCCAGATCAGCACCAAGACCTTCCATGTCGGCCACAACAAGTGGGAAACGCACGCCCCCCTCCGCGTCCTGATGCCCATCATTGAAAGCGGCAAGACCAGCGTGGTCGGCTCGTTCACCTGCACGCCGATCGTGCGGTACGACCTCGAGGATGCCAAGAACGATGACCAGGTTACCGGCCGCAGCGTCGTCGAACTCGGCACGGGCAACACGCCGCGCAGCATGTTCACCTATGAGCGCGGCGGCAAGAAGTTCATCCTCATCAGCGTCGGTCGCAACAACAAGAAGCCGGCGTTCGGCTTCCCGAGCGCCTACTGGGTTGCCCGCGTGGATGCCGACTTGCTCAAGGAAACGACGAACATCAACGAGAAGGCGCCGTGGCGCGTCGGTGGCAAGAATCTGGTCGGCGATCGCGTTGAAGTGGCCAAGGATTACTTCGGCGTTCAACAGATGGACCGGCTGGATGCGACCCGAGCCCTGGTGATCGCGGAGACCAAGGGCGGACTCAGCCTCCGCGCCTTGCAGTTGCCGTAACGTGTCTATCCTTCAAGCCCGGGATCAGGCCATACCAACCCGAAGCGTCAGCGAGGGCCATCCCTCGCTGACGCTTCGGGTTAGTGTGCGGAAACCCTGATTCCCGGGGCACTTTTCTACTCCCAGGTGCGCCATGCGATTCCTCCTCTGCACCGCCCTGCTGCTCTCCGTGCAAGGCACCGACGCGCCGCTGCGTTTCGAGGCAACCCCCGCTGGCCGGCAGGTCGTCGCACGCCTGCCCGTCGAGGTTGCCGGCAAGTTGCCCGCCGGCCCGTTGACGCAACAGCAAGGCGAAGCGGTCCTGACCCTGGCGCTGCTGGCGGACAACACCAAGACGCCCGGCCCGAGCATGTTCGGCAAGTACGAGCGTACCGGCAACGCGTTGACGTTCACGCCCCGCTTTCCGCTCAGTGCGGGTGCGACTTATCGTGCCAGCCTCCGCGCCGCGGGGAGCACAACGTCGCTGGACTACCGCATGCCAATGCCCGCGGCCAAGGCGCCGCCCAGGGTTGTCAAGATCTATCCGACGGCGGCTGTTCTGCCCGCCAATCACCTGCGCTTCTACATCTATTTCGACCGACCCATGCGCGGCGGCACGGAACTCTTCAAACACCTGGCTATCCTCGACGAGAAAGGGAAGGAAATCGACGAGCCGTGGCTCATTGATGAAATCTGGGACGAGGAGAACAACTGCTTGATCCTCTACATCCATCCCGGCCGTATCAAATGGGGCGTCGAGCTACGCGAGTTAATGGGCCCGGTCCTGTACGAAAAGCGATCCTACGCGCTGGTCGTCCGCGGCGAATGGACCGATCTGGAAGGCAACAAGATCGGCAAGGACACGATCAAGAAATTTCGCACGACTCCCGAAGACCGCGTTCGCATCGAACTGAGCGACTGGAAACTGACGGCGCCGACTGCAGGCACGTGCGACGCTGTGGTGCTGACCCTTTCCAAGAGCGTCGATTACCGCTCGTTGCAAACGGGCCTGACGGTCAGGAACGCCAAGGGCCAGAGCATTGCCGGCGCGATCGTGATCGGCAAGGACGAAACGAGCTGGCACTTCACGCCGACCCAGCCGTGGCGGACGGGTTCGCACCAGGTGAGCGTAAGCCCGGACCTGGAGGATGTCGCTGGCAACACGCCTTCGCGACCGTTCGACATGGATTTGCTCACGCCGAAGCGGCGACCCCAGAAGTTACAATTCGAGTTTGAACCGCGTTGAACAGCCTCTGGTCATGCTGGAGCCCTGGTTGACGGTGCGACCCCTGGTTCGCAATCATGGTCACCTTGCTCCAGGCGTAGTTCTCCACCGGCGCGTACTGCACGCTTTTGGTGAGATCGTGGAGGAAGACGGCGGTTACAAGTTCGTTCTCCGTGTACCATTCCCTTGCCGCGCAGCGGTCCTGAGGTGCCGGATCTTGCTGTTGGGGAAGTCGGCACCGAGTCGTTATACTGCTCCCACCTTCCGTGCCTGTCATCCTGGCGTTTAGGCTGTTCGTTCCTTTTCCCCAAGCAGGATGTGACCATGCTGACTCTCCACCCCGACACGCGCGAGCTGACCGAACACGTCATGAAGACGTGGGACGGTACGGAACTCTTCTATCGTGTCTGGCCGGCTCGCGTTCCCAGCGACAAGGCGTTGCTCCTCTTCCATCGCGGGCACGAACACTCCGGCCGCTT
>DASPXY010000560.1:0-4345 GCA_035637055.1 Gemmataceae bacterium
AAGTTGCCGTTGGCATTGAGCCTCAGCCGCGCGCCCGAGGGCAGCGTGATCTGGGTTCCGACCTGCGCACTGACGCCATTCACCGCTGCGACTCGCAGGGTATCGGCCGGATCGCGATCGGTGTCATTGCCAAGGACACCCGGAGGAGAAATGGAGAGAATGGCGCTCTTCTCCGTCACATAGCTGTCGTTTGCCGCGGCCGGCACGGCGTTCACCGTCACTGTCACGGTCGCGCTGGCGCTGCCGCCGTGGTTGTCGGAGATCGTGTAGCTGAACGAATCCGCGCCAAGAAAGTTGGCGTTGGGGGGATAGCGGATCCTGCCGTTTTCGATGGCCGCGCTGCCGTTGCCGGCTGGCCCTGCGGAGGTAATGGTCAGGGTATCGCCGTCGGTGTCGGTGTCATTGGCCAGGACGTTGATGAGCACGGCGGTGTTTTCGTTGGTGAGTGCGGAGTCGTCGTTCGCGACCGGAGCGAAGTTGACCTCGTTCACCGTCACGGTGAAGGTCCGGGTGGCGCTGCGGACCGGCGTGCCGTTGTCGGTCACACGCACGGTGATGGTGTAGATCCCAGGCACCTGGCTTTGGCTGGGCGTCCAGCTGAAGAAGCCTGTGCTGGGGTGGATGGTCGCCCCGAGCGGGGCGCCGGGATCGAGGGTGAAGGTCAGGGTGTTGGCAGGCACATCTGGATCGATCACCACGACGGTGAAGCTCAACGTGTGCCCCTCGTCGATCGTCGCGTCGCTGATCGGATCCAGGGCAGGCGGGGCGTTGATCTCGTGGACTGTGATGAGGATGGTCTCGGCGTCGTCCAGGTTGGGAGGGCCGCCGTCGGTAACGCGGATCGTGACGTTGTAGTTACCCGGGCCCTGAGGCTCGACGGGGTGAAGCTGGCCGGCCCCGTCCGGTCCTCCAGCCGCTCCAGGGCGAGCCGCGAACCGCGCCGCCGGGATTGGGGCCCTGCCCTTCGACTTCGCGCCAGCCGACCCCACCAACTCCGGCACAGGTTCTCCAGCCACATGGTCCGTCTCCTTTCCTGCGCCGGTCTGCGGTAGAATGAAATAGACATCGCGGCCGGCGCGCAGACTAGGCGCCGGGGGCGGTGCCGGGCCGGTGAGGGACGTGCTTGGCGGCTTGGACCTCACCGGCCGCTCGTTTGTCCGGGTACATCACCGCAGGCCTGCACCCAAAACCTCTGTCTACTTGTTGTGTTTCGCTCCGGCTTCCGCGATCAACTTCCGGAAGTCGTCGCGGGCATGCAGGGGGCGGAACGTCGCATTGTCCTGCAGCTGCCCCACGTCCGTGAATCCCCGGTCTACGGCCTCGCGAAGCAGGCCCATTGCCCGGTCGGCATATTGCCGCGACATGTCACGGCGCTTGTCCTCGCCCAGCCCCTCATCGCGGGCCGCCACGCTGGCGGCCCGGCAGACGGCGCAGGCGGCCTCGAAACAGCCGTTCGGATCTGCGGGGGCGACCCGCGCCAGTTGCTCGGCGACCTTGGCCCCCTCGGCGTGGTCCCCGAGCAGGAGCAGGACGTTCGCCAGCCGGGCGCAGCTCCGGCTAAGGCGCACGCGTCCGTCAGCCGGCGGGGATTTGCCCTCCAAAAGCTTCTGCTGATGGACGATCGCCTGTCGGAGCAGCGGGCAGGCCCGGGCGGGGTCGCCGCGCTCCAGGACTACCGTCGCGAGGTCGGACAGGTCATCGGCCAGGGCGCTCTGGAGGCCTGGGTCGTCAGGGAATGCCTTCACCTGCGCCGCGCGCACCGCCAGTGCCGCCCGAAGTTCCTTCTCGCCCTCAGGAAGCCGCTTTGCCCGATACAAGAACATGCCCAGCTCCCGGTGGGCGACCGCGAGGTGACTGCGGTACGCGGGGAAGTCGTCGGCCAACCCCTTACGGACCTTAAGGCCCTGTCGGTAAGCCTCCTCGGCGGCGGCCGTATCTTTCAGGCTCTCGCAGACTGCCGCCAGTCGGGTGTGGTGGTTGCCGAGAAACGCGCGGTACTTCGGGTGTCCGGGGGCGGCTTTCAGGGCGACCTGCTGGTGGCTGACGGCGCGCTCCAGCAGCCGCCGGGCTTCCTTCAACTCGCCCCGCTTCGTCAGGACGACCGCCAGGTTGTTCAGGATGCCGCCCAGGTCACTCTGGTAGTCCGGCCGCTGGGGGAAGTCCTTCACCAGCTTCTCCCGGAAGGGGAGGCTCCGGCGGTAGAGCTTTTCCGCCTCCGCGTCCTGCCCGGTTCTCTGCCGCAGGAGCCCCAGGGCATTGAGGGTCAAGTCCAGGTCTCTCCAGTAGTCCGGCTGGCGAGGGAACTGGGTGACTAACTCCTCCCGGATGGGCAGGGCCTGTCGGTAAGCAGCCTCGGCCGCGGCCAGGTCTTTCAGATCCTCGTAGACCTGCGCCAGGGTCTCGTAGTGGTTGCCGAGGAAGACGCGGTACGTCTCGTGTTGGGGGACGGCCTGCCGGGCGGCCTGTTGGTGGCCGACAGCGCGCTCCAGCAGTCGGCGGGCCTCTTGTAGCTCGCCCCGCTGCGCCAGGGCGTTCGCCAGGTTGTTCAGGGTGCCGCCCAGGTCACTCTGGTAGCCCGGCTCCGCGGGGAACCGGTCGGCCAACTCCTTCTGAATCTTCAGAGCCCGGAGGTAGAACTTCTCCGCCTCCGCGCCTCGTCCGGTACTCTGCAGCAGGAGCCCCAGGCCGTTGAGGGTCCAGCCGAGGGCACGGCGATACCGCGGCACCTCGGGGAAGTCATCGGCCAGCTTCTCGCGGGCGGCCAGGGCCCGGCGGTACGCCGCCTCGGCCGCGGCCGGCTCGTTCAAGCACCGGAGGACGCGCCCCAGGCTCTCGCAGGAGTCGCCGAGGGCCTCGCGGCTCTTCGCGCGGTTGGGGTCGATCTTCAGGGCGGCGTCATGCTCCTCCGCGGCTTCCTCGTAGCGGCTGCGTGCCTGGGCCAGATGGCCGCGCTCCCGGGCCACCTGGCCCCGGGTGTCCAGCGCGCCGCCCAGGGCGGACCGGGCCGCGGGGTCGCCGGGGGACTCCCGCGCCAGCGCCCTGCGCACGACCAGCGCTGCCTGGAACTCCCCCGCACACTCCTCCAGGCGCTTCGCCAGGTACAGGAACTCACCCAGCTGGCGGTGGGCGCCCGCTAAGTCACCGCGGTGCTCGGGGGCCTCCTCGGCGAGCGCCTTGCGGACCTTGACCGCGCTGCGGTATGCATCCTCGGCGGTGGCCCGGTCCTTCAGGCGCTCGCAGACCTGCGCCAGCGTCTCGTAGTGGTTGCCGAGGAATTCGCGGTACGTCTTGTGCTTCGGGTTGATCGCCAGGGCCGCCTGCTGGCGGTCGAGGGCGAGCTGCAGGAGGCGGCGAGCCTCCTGCAGCTCGCCCCGTTGCAACAGCACGCCCCCCAGGTTGTTCAGGGTGCCGCCCAGGCTACTCTGGCAGTCTGGATCCTTGGGGAACTCGTCGGCCAGCTTCTCCTGGACGACCAGGGCCCGGCGGTAGAACGTTTCCGCCTCCGGGCTCTGCCTTGGAATTTGCAGCAGGATCCCCAGCCTGTTGAGGGTCCAGCCGAGGTCCTGGCGATGCCGCTTCTCCTCGGGGAAGTCGCCAGCCAGCTTCTCGCGGGCGGCCACGGCCCGGTGGTACGCCGTCTC
Organism: Gemmataceae bacterium; assembly: GCA_035637055.1. Lineage (GTDB taxonomy): Bacteria > Planctomycetota > Planctomycetia > Gemmatales > Gemmataceae > DASPXY01. Next base: position 3,642 of record DASPXY010000560.1, read on the forward strand.
GGCGGCGGCCGGCTCGTTCAAGCGCTCCAGGACCTGCCCCAGCGCCTTGCAGGAGTCGCCGAGGGCCTCGCGGCTCTTCGCGCGATGGGGGTCAACTTTCAGGATGGCCTCCTGCCTGCCCGCGGCCTCCTCATAGAGGGTGCGGGCCTGCGCCAGGTCGCCGCGCTCCAGGACCACCGTGCCCAGGCCGTGGAGCGCCCCGCTGACATTAGACTGAGCGCGGAGATTCTCGGGGGACTCCTGCGCCAGCGCTTTCCGCAGCGCCAGCGCCGCCCGGAACTCTTTCTCCGCCTCCGGCAGACGCTTTACCCGGACCAGGAAAATGCCGAGCTGGCGGTGGGCCATCGCGAGGTCCCCGCGGCACCCGGGAACCTCGGCTGCCAGCGCTGCGTAGACCTCAAGGGCCAGGCGGCAAGCCTTCTCGGCCTCGGCTGCCTCCTTCATTTCGCATGTGCTCGCCAGGGTGAGGTAGTGGGAGCCGAGGCTCCTGCGGTAAGTTACGTGCCTGGGCGTAACCTTGAGGGCGGCCTGCTGGTGGACCAGGGCGCGCTCCACGAGCCGGCGGGCCTCCTTCCTCTCGCCCCGATCTGCCAGGAACTCCGCCAGGATGCCCAGGGTGTGGGCCAGAGTGCTCTGGTAAACCGACTGCCCGGCGAAGTCGTCGAGCAGCTTTTGTTGGATTGTCAAGGCCTGGCGGAATACCG
>DASPXY010000561.1:0-2759 GCA_035637055.1 Gemmataceae bacterium
CGTGAGCCCGTCGCTGTGGGCCTGGCGCGGCGGGCGCATGCGCTCGATCGCCGCGTCGGTCAGCAAGATGCTGGTGCTGTTTCCGTTCGAGGAGCCGCTGTACCGCGCCGCGGGAGTGCCGGTCGCCTACGTGGGCCACCCTCTTGCGGATGAGGCGCCTGAGGAGGATGGATCGCAGGCCGCAAGGGAACAGCTCCGGCTGCCCGCCGCGCGCAAGGTCATCACGCTGCTGCCCGGCAGCCGGCAGTCCGAAGTCCGCTACATGGCCTCGACCTTCGTGCACGCCGCCAAACTGATCGCGGCGCGGCAGCCCGGGGTGCATTTTCTCGTGCCGCTCGCGAGCCGCGAGACCCGGGCGATTTTCGAAGAGGCGATGCGCGCGGCCGGTGCCGGGGATTTACCGCTCACGGTCCTGTTCGGCCACGCGCGCGACGCCATAGCGGCCTGCGACGTCGCGCTCGTGGCGAGCGGGACCGCGACGCTGGAGGCCGCGCTCGCCCGCAAACCGATGGTGATCACCTACAAGATGGCCGCGTCCACTTATCGCCTGATGACCAGGATGGGGCATCTGCCGTGGATCGGCCTGCCCAATATCATCGCAGGCGAGTTTCTCGTGCCGGAGATCCTCCAGCACGAGGCGACCCCCGAGAACCTCGCCCAGGCCACGCTGAACTCGCTCAACGATCCCGCCGTCGGCCGCCGGCTCCCCGGACGCCTCGACCAGATCCGGCGGCTTCTGCGCAGGGACACGGCGGCGCGTGCGACCGAAGCCGTTTTGCCGTGGCTGCAATCCGCTTGATCTGCGGCGTCGACGAAGCCGGCCGCGGGCCGCTCGCGGGACCGGTCTTTGCCGCGGCCGTGGTGTTCCAGCCGGGGCGCCGGGCGCCGGTCGGCATCGCCGATTCCAAGTTGTTGAGCGCCGCTGAGCGCGAGCGGCTCGCCGCACTCATCAAGGAAAGGGCGCTCGCCTGGTCGGTCGCCTGGGCGGGCGTCGAGGAGATCGACCGCCTCAACATCCTGCAGGCGAGCCTGCTCGCGATGCGCCGGGCGGTGGAGGCCCTTTCGGTCTCGCCCCACGAGGTGCTGTTCGACGGCCCGCGCTGCCCCGCGCTTGCGCTCCCGGCCCGGGCGATCGTCGACGGCGACGCGAAAGTGAGGGTGATCGCCGCCGCCTCGATTCTCGCCAAGACCGAGCGCGACGCGGAGATGCTCAGGCTGCATCAGCGCTTTCCCCAGTACGGCTTCGACGAGCACAAGGGTTACCCCACCCGCGCGCACCTTCGGGCGCTGCGGCGGCACGGCGTGTGCGAGGTCTATCGGCGCAGCTTCGGCCCGGTGAGGCTGCTCTTGGAAAAAGGCCGCTGATCGAGAGCTAATCATTGTCCTCTCAGGTAGTGATTCTTTCTTTACAAATAATTTACCTGGCGGGATTAGCCAGATCAAAGTGACTATGAACCGAAATTCTTCTATGACCTTTTTGAGTTTCCCATATCTGAACGGGTTACCAATGAGTCTGTGGCGTCTGGGTGCGCTTTGTTTGCTTGCGCTCACCGTCAGCGCAGTAAGTGCCGATGAGTACGTTCTCGATCCGTCGCCAATGCAGCCGTCTGGGAACAAGGGTGAGGTGCCGTTCGAGCAACCCGCTGATTCGGCGGTCTGCGGCCTGTATTTGGAAAACTTGCGTTACTTCGCTCGACGCAATGTGCCACTTTCGTGCGAACGGCCTATCGCTCCCCATCTCAAGGACCGAATCCAAAAGGTTGAATGGGAGGACCTGAATCAGGCCGATTATCCGGAACTGTTTCGTGCCATTGCTGGTAAGCATGGATGGAATATTGATCGCCCCTCGGAAAAGCTGCCGGCCAGGGATATAAGTCAAGCAATACGAAAAACGTACGTCTTTCGCCGCGCAAAGTTGCCGTTCAGGGGATATCCATATTACGACGAGCCGGATAAGCCGGCTTCCGTCCGGCAGGCACTGTGGTATGTCCAGTTCGGTTCTAACACTTTAGATCCACAGAATCCTGATCCTGTTAGCCGTTGCGTGCCAGTGCGCGGTGGGCCTCCTGATGAAATCTTTTTGAACCTCAAGCTATACCTTGTATCGGAGGACATGAAGACGCTGTTTGACAGAGTATATGCTGTCCAAAACGGCGGCTCGGGAGAGGCACTACGCATCATCGACAGACGCCCTTACGTCGAGGCTGCGAATACTGGCGGCCACATCACACTCATGGAAATCGATCGAGTCTACCCCGGTACGCTTGAGCCAGTCTGCTTGTTTCTCTTCAAACGCATAGATTTCAAGGACTAGTCATCCCAGATCACCTCTCAGACTCGAGCTCGGCGATCAAGCGCTGCAGGCCCCTTCTTTCGGTCTGCGGAAGAAACAGGGAACGGCGAGCGGCGATCAGCCGCTTGAGACGCGCGTAGTTGCGGGAGTCGCTCACAGCGCGACGAATTTGCCGGGCTAGCCCCCGTTCGTCCGCCAGAGCGTAGTAACCCGGGTAACCGCGCCCAAGCATCCCCACATTTCCTGACACCCGGGAAGCAATCACCGGCACCCCGGCCGCAGCCGCTTCGCAGATAACGTTGGCGCCGCCTTCCATGCGCGAGCTCACCACGAGCAAGTGGCTGCGCGAGAGCCAGCGCAGCGCGGTCCAATGCGGCACGTTCCCTAGCCAGCGGTAGCGCGGATCGGAGCGCATCAGGCGCCGCGCCTCGCGCGCCATCTCCGGCGAAAGCGCCTGCCCGAGGTG
>DASPXY010000562.1:0-2608 GCA_035637055.1 Gemmataceae bacterium
GATTCGCCGGAAGCGGTGTCGGTCAACTTGAGCGAGACGGTGTAGCCGGCGTGGGTGAAGGTATCGACCGCCGGCGGCTTGATGTCCGCGAGCGCCAACAGGTTGACGACGGCGACCTGGGTAGTGTTCGCAGCGGTGGCCTTGGGGTCGTAGGTGAATAGCACCTGCCCCTTACCGGGTGTGTCGGCGTTGACCATCGAGCTGCCGCTGCCCTCGAAGGTCCACTCGATCATGTCCGCGCGGACACTCGCCCCGAAGCTGAACAGCAGGGCGAACGCAGTACCGAAGAGACGTGACGTGCGCTTCATGCGCGTGCTTCCTTTCCTTAGCCTGTGACCACGGGAAAGCCCCCCGAGGCTTTCCGGCCGCAATCCCCCCCTGGCAGAGATGACATGTGCCAGGCGCCGCTGGGGCGCCCGTTCCTTTCCCGCAGGGCGGTCGAAAAAGGCGGTTCGGATTGTCGGTCTGTTCCGAAAACGGGGCTGCATCCTAAACGGGGTGGCGACGGGTGTCAACCCGAGGTATCGGCGCGGCGCGAGCGGCTGGTAGGAAAGGGTGGCTGGCGACTCTGGGCTACTCGGAGGTGTTGAGTCGTTGCGCGCCCGGAACGGCGCGCAACGACCGATAAATCCTTTTGAGACCTTACTTGGTACAAGTGCGGGCCCGGTCGATCGGCCACGCACGCTCCGGGCGCTCGGCCATCGCACTGAGGGCACGCTGCCAGTCGCGCGTGGTGGGGGCGGCGTCCATGCCCGTCAGGGTACGCAGCGCTGCTAACAAGGTCTGCTTGTGTCCCGTCAGTGCCGGGCTCGCCTGCTTCTGGCGTGCCTCCCAAGTGTTAGTCTCGGCCTTCGTCAGTGGCCGCGTCCTCACCAGGTAGTCGAAGCGCTGCCACTGGGGCCAATCGCTGTGATCGACCACTGGCTGGGTCACGGAAAAGTCTTGCCGCAGATACGTCACGTCAGCCCGCACGACGGCTACTGCCCGGCGTTCGGCGTAATATGCCCTGAAGCCCGACGGCAGCGGTTCGCCAGGGACGGGCACGACGCCGCGCACCAGATCCTTGTCGCCGGACGCCGGCGCGTGACAGAGCAAGCAGTTGCGGAAGTGGTTGATGCGAACCAGCTCGCGGACATGGGGCACAGCCTTGCCGCCGACCTCGCGGACAAATGGCGCTGTCGGCTCCGGCTCGTCGAGCAGCCGCGCCAGCCGATCCGCCGCTCCATGCACCTTCAATTCGACGATGGCCTCGACAGCGCGATCGACCACCGGCGGCCAGGGGTAGCGGAGGGCGTCGAACAAGATGTCCGCGTAGTCGGTCTGCGGGCGGTCCTTCAGGGCCGACAGGGCGGCGGCGCGTACCTCGCCTTCGAGATCGAACACGGCACGCCGGGCAAGCGCGTCGGTGGCTTCCTTGTCTTTCCGGTCGCGCAGGCGCTCGACGAACGAGAGCCGCATTCCAGCGTGCTCGGCGAGCAGCAACTGCTGCAAGGCAGGGATCTGCATCGGCGCCTGTGGTCGGTGGTTGCGGAGAGCGCTTCCCAGCCCTTGCCAGAACCGGGCCGGGTCGGGGGCGATATGGGACGACACCGTTGACGCGGACCTGCGAACGGCGAAGTCCAGGGCATCGCGGATGTGCCGCGACAGTTGGTCCAGGGCCTGCGCTTGTGCCTTGTCCAGTTTGCAATCCTTGCCCATACGGAACGGCAGGCCGGCCAGGTCAGTGCGCTTGGCGATCAGCTCCTTGACGAAGGCGTCCGGATCGGTCGCGATCTGCTTCTTGATCTGCTGCGCCTCGGTGGTGAGACGTTTGCGTGCGGCGGCCGCTGTCTCGGTGCTCCAATCATTGTGGAGAGCGAGTTCCGGAACGGCGGCCAACCCCAGGCGATATTCCTCTTCCCTGGCGTACTTGCTGACCGCAAACGGTGCCGCCACCGGCGCCGGCTTGGGCAGTGTCGGGGCAGCCTCGGCGGCAGGCGTCGGCGACTGCCGTTGCGGTAACGGAGCCAGTTCGTCGGCACGGAGCGCAGGCAGTGAGTTGGCCGGCGGCACGGGGAGGGCAGCCGGCTCCTCGATGGGTGCTATCGCGACCGGCGCGGGTTGGGGTGGCGGCGCAGTTCGGGGGAGCTTGACAGGACGGACACTGACGCTGGCGTCCTCGTGCTTGCCGCGCTCGCGCTTCTCGGCCAGTCCCACGGCAATGAGCGTACCCGCTACCAAAAGGATCGCTGCCAATCCGACCCCAAGGATCACGCGCTTGGCAGGGCAGCACTCCGCGACCGCCTCACCCGCTTCCGCGGGGCGATAACGTGTGCCGTCTTCGGCGACGAATAAGACGGCTTTGCAGAGGGGACATTTGCCCGTTCGCCCCGTGGGTCGGTTGCGGGCGGGGAGGTCCAGGCAGAACGAGCACCGCGACGGAGACGACATGGCGCGTACCTCCAGTCAAGGAGCACAAGATGGGAAAAACCACGCCGGACAGTTTGGGAAGAGCGCGACAGCGTGGCGGGCGTCCGATCGGAAGGAGTATGACGCCCGCGGATCCGGAAGCGGATCAAGACAGTTGATTCTACGCCGTGCGAAAAGCGGCCGTCAAGCACCTCACCAA
>DASPXY010000563.1:0-4779 GCA_035637055.1 Gemmataceae bacterium
AATCTTGAAGGTGGTGCCGCCGCCGCCGGGGCTGCTGTGGACCCGGATGTGGCCGCCGCTCTGCTTGACGATGCCGTAGACCGTCGCCAGCCCCAGCCCCGTCCCCTTGCCGACTTCCTTCGTCGTGAAGAACGGCTCGAACAGCCGCGCCTTCACCGCCCGGTCCATCCCGTGACCGGTGTCGCTCACTGCGAGCACCACATAGGGCCCCGGGGGCAGATCGGGATAGGGCTGCACCGCCGCCTCGTCAAGATCGATATTGGCGGTCTCGATGGTAATCTTTCCACCATTCGGCATGGCGTCGCGAGCGTTGACCGCCAGGTTCATCAACACCTGCTCGATCTGGCCCGGATCGACCTTGACCCGTTCCAGGTTCTGGCCCTGGACGGTCACCAGGTTGACGTCCTCGCCGATCAGGCGGCGAAGCATGCGATCCACGTCGGCGACGACGCCGTTCAGATCGACGACCTTGGGGGCGAGCACCTGCCGGCGGCTGAAGGCCAGGAGCTGGCTGGTCAGTTTGGTGGCGCGGTTGCCGGCGTTTTTGACCTCTTCGAGCAGGTCGCGCGTCTCGTCGGTCTGCGGGAAATCGTCCAGCAGAATCTCGGTACACCCGGTGATGACGGTGAGCAGATTGTTGAAGTCGTGAGCGACACCGCCAGCCAACCGCCCGACCGCCTCCATCTTCTGCGATTGCCGGAAACGCTCCTCGGTCTGGCGCAGGGCTTCCTCGGTCCGCTTGCGTTCGGTCAGGTCGCGGACGTAGGCGGTGAACAGCGCTGTGCGGGTGGATGGTGGGTGGTGGGTGGTGGATGGGGAAGAGGAAGCGCTTTCCTGCTTTTCACCATCCACCATCCACCATCCACCATCCACCGAGAGGCGGATTGGCGTGACCGTCAGTTCGATGGGGAAGTCGCTGCCATCGGCCCGCAGACAGGTCATCTCGACGCGCCGGGCGAGCGTGTCGGTCTTGCGGGTTGCCATGTACTCGGCCAGGGAGAGACGGAAACGGCCAGCGGCGCCGGCGGGCAGCAGATTGGCCAGGTTGCGGCCGAGCGCCTCGCTGCGCGGCAGGCGAAAGATCTCTTCCGCGGCCGGGTTCACTTCGACGATCTTGCCATGCCGATCGACCGTGATGATCGCGTCAACTGCCGCCTCCAGCACAGCCGTCTTGCGCGCCTCCGATTCGGAAAGGGCTTGCTCGGCTTGCTTGCGCTGGAGAAAGTGACCGACCTGGCCGCCGACATTGCCCATCGTCTCGATGAGTTCTTCGTCCGGCTCCAACGGCTCGGGGCTCCAGAACTCGAGGACGCCGAGCACTTCCTGCCCCAGGGCGACCGGGAAGGCCAGGGACAGCCATCGGGCAACGCCGGGCGTCGAGGATGCCTCAAAACGCCAGATTGGTCTGCCGGACTTCCAGACCTGGGCGGGCAAGCCGGAGTCGGCCCCGGTAACCACTTCGACCGCCAAGGGCGCGATGCGCGGCGTGTGCCAGAGGCCGTCGCGGCGTAGCTCCTCGGCCTGCCCGTCCGCGACCCACAGGGCACCCAGATCCCACTTCAGGTTAGCGCACAGTCCGCGCAGGATCGCGGGGATCGCCACCTCCAGGCTGGTGGCCTCGGCGAGGATGCGCCGCACCGCCTGCCGGGACGTGCGGTGAAACTCCCGAGCCGCACGCTCCGTGATATTGCGGATGGTGCTGATGAGCAACGGGCCGCCCTTGGTCTCCAGCGGGTTGAAGTTGATCTCCAGGGCGATCCGGCGGCCGTCCTGGCACAGGCCGACAAAGGCGGGCGTGTTCTCCGCGTTGGCGGTGATGGTCGCCCAGCGGGCCGATGAGGCGCCCTCGGCGGCCCGCTCACGATTGTCCTGAAAGATGATGTCCTCGAAGGTCTTGCCGAGCAGTTCCTTGCGGGCGTAGCCGAACATCTGCTCGGTCTGCGTATTGACCAGGACGATCGTGCCGGTGCGGTCGACGATGATGATGGCATCGGGGGCGGCTTCGAGGAGGCTGCAGAACTGCCCTTCGGTGCTGGCCACCTCGCGCATCCGCCGGCGAATGACGTAAGCAGCCAGGGCGATCACCAGGGCCGGGGCGGCAGCACCACTCAGCATCAGCAGGTAGGTCCGCGGCTGGAGCAGGGCGCCGGGGCAGACCAGGCTGTCAATGATGACCCAGGCCGCGGACGTTACCACAGTGACGAACAAACTCAGCGCGAGAAACGGGGCTAACGCGGGGCGGGATGAAGTCACAATATCTCTCCCTTGAGGGATCATATTCCGGGCTGCGAGGCCGCAGGGTGGGTTGGGGGGCAGGCCGTTGTGGTCGTCGGGATGGCGAGCAACCGCTTGCTCACCCAGCGGGCCACAAGCAAGCCACTTGTGGCTCCGAACTGGGGCAGCCTCAATCGCTGCGGGGTTGGAGGTCCGGCCGGCGGTCGCGACCGTCGGCTGGCAGCCCCTCCCCGCTGGGCGGGATCACGAGAGCCGCTGCCAACCCGGCGATCAGCGCCGAACTGAGGCCCGGCACCGTTCCCTCTTCAGCTGCGTTGTTTGCATCAGGGACGGGCTCATCGAGCCAGCTGACGTCCGCGAAGCTCTCGCTGCAGACGCGGGGCCAGAGCGCGACGCTCCTCCATCCCGGCGTACGTTCGAGGGAGGTCCGCACCCTTGTGTCCTCCTCGTTCCCCGCAACCAGTCCCAACCTGCGGACCATCATCAAACCCGACCGCCCATCGCCGGTCGATCGCACCCAACTCGGGGGCACGTCGGTCGCGCGCGTGGCCGAAGCCTGGATCGCACTGGGCGAGGTGGCGACCGCAAAAGCGTCTTGCAAAGGTGGCGGCAGGACAAAGCGAGCCGCGTCGGTGGTCGCCTTTGTCGGCAGGCTCATCGGCGCAACGACCGTGTCCGCGAACCCCGGTGCGAGCGCGCCCAGGGCGAGCGGCGCCGCGAGCGGTTCGCGCGGTTGGCTGCTGAGTTGGTCCAGCTCGCCACGCACAACGCTCCCATTCGTCACGGCGCCCATGCAACTCGGGCAGGTGCAACCGGGCATCCCGGTGTGCCCTGCCGTGCCGTTCGCCGCCAGGGATCCGGTCGGATCCTGGCCTGCGGCGGCCGTTCCACGACAACCGGGGCAGCAGCAGGGCAGGCCGACCGTGCTGGCGCCGGGCGGAGTATAATCGCCATCCAGGGCGTTCGCGTTGTCGCCCACGCTGAGAGCGAACCGCTGCATGAAGACGCCGCTGCTGTCGGCCGCCATACCGCTACCGCTCCAAACGGCGACGGCGTGCCCGTTGCTGTCCACCGCCCAGGTGGGCGACACCTGATCCCCCGCCGTCGAACTGGCGATCTGGAATTCATTGCCGAGGGCGATCCCGGCCAGATTGAATTGCCGGCCGTACGAGCCCCAACCGTTGCCGTCCTGCCCGTGGCTCGACCAGCCGATGACGAAGTTGCCGGCGGCGTCCATCGCCACCGTGGTGAACTCCTGATCGCCTGCGGTGGTGTTGCTGACGTGGAACGCATTGCCGGCGACGCCGTTGGCGTCATAGCGGCGGCCGTAGACGCCCCAGCCCCTCCCGTCCTGGCCGTTGCTCGACCAGGTGACGACAAAGTCGCCGGCAGCGTCCATTGCCAGTGCCGGGCTGTTCTGGTCGCCGGTCGTGTAGGTGTTTGCCTGGAACTCGCCGCCCAGCGCAGTGCCGTTGGCGGAATAGCGCTGGCCGTAGACGCCCGCTTTGTCCCCGTCCTGGTTGTTGCTCACCCAGACAACCACGAAATCGCCGGCCGCAGCCATCGCGACCTGGGGATCCTTCTGGTCGCCTGCGGTGGTGGTGTTGACGCGGAACTCGCCGCCCAGCGCGTTGCCGGCCGCGTCGTAGCGCTGGCCGTAGATACCCCAGCCGCCGCCATCCTGGCCGTTGCTCGACCAGGTGACGACAAAGTCGCCGGTCGCATCCACCGCCACCGCCGGAGTCTTCTGGTCGCCCGCGGTGGTGGTGTTGACGCGGAACTCGCCGCCCAGCGCGTTGCCGGCCGCGTCGTAGCGCCGGGCGTAGATACCCCAGCCGCCGCCGTCCTGGCCGTTGCTCTGCCAGACAACCACGAAACTGCCGTCGGCGTTCACCGCCACGGCGGGCGTGTTCTGATCGCCCGCGGTGGTGGTGTTGACGCGGAACTCGCCGCCGAGTGGCACTCCGCCGACAGTATAGCGCCGGCCGTAAACGCCCCAGCCGCCGCCGTCCTGGCCGTTGCTCGACCAGACGACCACGTAATTGCCGGCCGCGTCCATGCCCACGGCGCGGGCCCCGTCCGCCTTCTGGTCGCCGGCACTGTAACTATTGACCTGGCCTTCGATGGACAGCAGCATGGCCTGGCCGCCGCCCGCCGAGAGCGGGTCGCCGTTGAGAACCTGCGTGTTCGGCAGCGGCACGGCAGGAGTGGCCCCGCTGCCCATGTTCAGGGTGAGCGCGTACCGGCCAGTCCCGAAGGCGCTGGTGTCCGCCCCGGCGACTTTCACGTAGAACTGCTGCCCCTCGGTGACGTTGTTGAGCGTCAGTTGCAGCGTGGTGCCATACTGCCCGGCGCCGGAGACGGTGCCCGCCACGGTCTGGTTGGCGTTGTAGACCGTCAGGGTCGGCGCCAGCAGGCTCAGGCCGGCGCTCTGTGCCGTGATGGTCACCGAACTGTTGGTTCCCTGCGGCGCCGTGAAGCTGTAATAGTCCACATCCGACGTCGTCGTGATGTCCACACCGCTCACGACTGCTGTCTTCGTTG
>DASPXY010000564.1:0-2446 GCA_035637055.1 Gemmataceae bacterium
AGCCCACCCGTTGCAACGGGTGGGCTTTCTGCATGTTTGTCCTCAAAAGGCCGCGCGCAAAATCCCCTCCAGATCCTCCGCGGTGACCGGCCGCGGATTGACGCGCAGGATGCGCTTGATGCCGAACGCCTTGTCTGCGAATGGCCGCAACTGCTCCTCGCGCACGCCCAGGTCGCGGAGCCGCGTCGGGACGCCGATGTCGGTGCGCAGTTTCTCCACCGCGCTGATGGCCCGCTCCGCTGCCAGGCGCTCGTCCAGCCCTGTCACGTCCTCGCCGAGCAGTCGGGCGATCGCAGCGAACTCGGCGGGGCGCGCCGTGAGGTTGAAACGCATCACGTACGGCAGCAGCAGGCCGTTGCCGGCGCCGTGCGAGCAGTGCGTTGCGCCGCCGACAGGGTACTCCAGCGCGTGGACGACCGCGACACCGACGTTGGAGAAGGCCATTCCCGCCAGCGTCGCCCCGAGCGCCATTCCCTCACGAGCGTCGAGGTCGTCCGCGCGCCGCACCGCCTGCCGCAAATGCTGGCCGATCAGAGCAATCGCCTTCTCCGCCAGGCAATCGCCCATCGGGTGCTTGCCCTGGTAGACCGAGCGCTCACCAGAAGGGAGGGGAAAAGTCGCATTATCGACCGCGGTATAGGCTTCGATGGCATGCGTCAGGGCGTCGATGCCGCTGTCGGCGGTGACCTTCGGCGGACAGGAGACGGTCAGCAGCGGATCGACGACCGCGACGCGCGGCCGCAGATAGTTGCTCAGAACGCCGACCTTGATCTTGTTGTCGGTGTCGGTCAGCACCGAGGCGGCGGACACCTCCGAGCCGGTGCCGGCGGTCGTCGGGACGCAGATCAGCGGCGCGATGGGACCGGGAATCTTGTCGTCGCCGACGTAGTCGCGCGGGCCGCCGCCGTGAGCCAGCAGGGTCGCGCTGATCTTTGCCAGGTCCATGTTGCTGCCGCCGCCGAGGCCAACGAGGGCGTCGGGCTTGAACTGCCGCGCCATCGCGACGCACGCCTCCGCGGCGCGCATCGACGGCTCCGGTTCGCCGCCGGGGAAGATTTCGAGGCTGAGGCCAGCCGCGGCCAGCGGTTCGCGGATGCTGTCTGCCAGGCCGACCTTGACGAGGATGGGGTCGGTGACGATGAGGACGCGGCGGGCGTCGAGCCGTGTCGTGATGTCGCCGAGTTGCTTCGCGGCGTTGCGGCCGAACACCAGCTGGCCGGCACTGTGGAAAGTCCAGACGGTTCGCATGATAAAGTCCCCCAGGAGTCTCACGCAAAGGCCCGATGCAGTATCATAAGAGTTTAGCTGCGGTTCGGAGAACCCCTCCCCCCAACCCCCTCCCCGCAACGGAGAGGGGGAGAAGAAGAAACGCTGTCTGGCTTGCTCCCCCTCTCCTGGCAGGGGAGGGGGTTGGGGGGAGGGGTTTTCCGAACCGCCGCGAAACAGGAGCATTTGTGATGACCACGAACCAGCCAGTTCGGGTAGGTATTCTCACCATTTCCGACCGGGCCAGCCAGGGTGTCTATCAGGATCTGGGCGGCCCCGCCATTCGCGATTGTCTAACCGAGATCCTGGCCTGCCCGTGGGAAGCGGTGGCGCGCATCATCCCCGATGAGCGGCCGCTGATCGAGGAGACTTTGAAGGAGTTGTGCGATCGCGAAAACTGCTGTCTAGTCGTGACGACGGGCGGCACCGGTCCAGCGCGGCGCGACGTGACGCCGGAAGCGACCGAGGCGGTCTGCGAGAAATTGCTGGACGGCTTCGGCGAGTTGATGCGGGCGGTGTCGCTGAAGGTGGTGCCGACGGCGATCTTGTCGCGGCAGATTGCAGGCATCCGCGGTCGTTCGCTGATCGTGAACCTGCCCGGCAAGCCCAGCGCCATCCGCGACTGTCTGCTGGCGGTCTTTCCGGCGATCCCCTACTGCATCGACCTGATCGAGGGGCCGTACTTGACGACGAACGAGGCGATCGTCAAGGCGTTCCGGCCGAAGAAGTGAGCAGGGCCACTGCATTCCAGCGGCCGCGGAACCGATGTGGTGCCAACCTGCGCCATTGTTATAATGCGTCCAGTTGTGGCGTGTCCCGGTGAGGTGTCCTGTGCCCGAGTTGCCGGAAGTCGAGACTGTCGTCCGCGACCTGCGCCCGCGCCTGGTCGGCCGCCGCATCGCCTCGGTGGCGACCAGCGGCCAGGCCCTGCGCAAACAGTGGTCGGCGGACTGGATCCCGCTGCTGACCGGCAGCCGCATCCAGGAGGTTCGGCGGCGCGGTAAATGGATCGTCATTGTCCTCGATGGGCAACTGCACCTGGTCGTGCACCTCGGCATGAGCGGCCAACTGGTGGTGATGCCGGCAAAGGTGTCGCCCCTGCCGCACACACACCTGACCTTCACTCTCGACCGCGGCACCGAGCAGTTGCGCTTTCGCGACATTCGCCGGTTCGGGAGCG
>DASPXY010000565.1:0-7109 GCA_035637055.1 Gemmataceae bacterium
TAGAGCAGTTGCTCCGTGACGGTCTCGCGATTGACCGCGCCGCCGCTGCCGGGCGGTTTCGTGATGCGGAAGACCCCGCCCGCCTCGATCTCCGCGATCGGATAACCAACATTGGCGAGGTCATTTATCTCCTGCCAGTCGCAGCACAGGCCGCCGGTCGCCTGGGCGCCGCACTCGATCAGGTGGCCCGCGACCGACGCTGCGGAGAGGCGGTTCCAGTCGTCCCAGCTCCAACCGAGTTCGTGGACCGCGGGCGACACCGTCAGCGAGGCGTCCGCGATGCGGCCGGTGATCACAACCGCGGCGCCCTGCCGCAGCGCATCCACAATGGGACGCGCGCCGAGGTAGGCGTTGGCGCTGACGACGCGCGACCGGATCGAAGCGAGCGGTTCGCCGGTGTCGAGGTTCGCGAGGGCGTGGCCCTCGGCAAGCAGTTGATCGAGTCGCGGCAGAAGATCGTCGCCGCTGACGGTCGCGATCAGGCGATTCGCAAGACCGGCCTTGTCGAGAATTTGGCGCGCCTTCGTGGCACAGGCCGCGGGATTCATGCCGCCGGCGTTCGTGACGACCTTCAAGGTGGGCTGGTTGCGCAGGGTCGGGACGAGGCGCTGGAGGACATCGAGGAAATCGGTGGCGAAACCCGCTGCGGCATCGCGCTGTTTCTGCAGCGCGAGGATCGACATGGTCAGCTCGGCGAGATATTCGAGGGTCAGGTAGTCCAGCCGGCCGTGTTCGGCGAGCACGATGGGCGCGTCGAGATTGTCGCCCCAGAAGCCGCAGCCGTTGCCGATCCGCACCGGGTTCATGTGTCCGCCTCCTGCTGGCATGATAGCGGGGCGGCGCCGCGCAGCCCACTGGCACAGTGGCCTGAGAAAACCCCTCCCCCCAACCCCCTCCCCGCAACGGAGAGGGGGAGAAGAAGAGACGTCGCTTAGCTTGCTCCCCCTCTCCGTTGCGGGGAGGGGGTCGGGGGGAGGGGTTTTCTCAGCTCGAGCGATTTCCGCGATCTGTGCGGGAAAAGACTTGCAACGGGCAGGCATTGAGGAAATGATGCCGGTAGGGGACGAGTCTGGTGTTGATTTCGGAGCCGTCGCGATGGCGGACCGGCGGTCGCCGCCTTGTTACTCTCCCGCAGAGGCACCGCCGCCCGGCGTCGCGATGGCTCGAACACCTCTGAACGCATTTCTACAAGGGGAAGACACATGCCAACGGTTCGCGACATTCTCGCGCACAAGGGTTCGGAAGTGGCTGCTATCAGCCCAGAGGCGACTATCTACGAGGCGGCCGTGCGCATGAACGAGCGCAAGATCGGCAGCCTGGCGGTGCTGCACGATGGCCGGCTGTACGGCATCATCACCGAACGCGACATCTTGCAGCGCGTCGTGGCCGCGCGGCGCGATCCCAGCCAGACGCCGGTCAGCGAGGTGATGACCACGGAAGTCGTCTGCTGCCAGCTGCACACATCGCTTGACGAAGCTCGCGGTGTGATGAAAAATCGGCGCATTCGCCATCTGCCCGTGCTCAATGAGGAGGGCCTGCTGCTCGGGATGGTGTCGATCGGCGACCTCAACGCCCACGAGGCCAACACCCAGGAACAGACGATCCATCTGCTGCACGAGTACATTTACGGACACGTCTGAGCAGTACCGCTCTCAAAACCAGGCGAGCGGGGGACGTCAGCCCCCTGATCCTTGCGAGGCATCAGGGGGCTGACGCCCCCCGCTCGCCAAATTCCAGAGTGGCACTCTTCCGACACTTCGGCTTGCATTTTTTCCTCACGATTCCTACCTTGAGCGACCGTTCGTCGCGATCCCGCGCCGCCAGGAGGGCAGCCGGGTCGGAAGGAAATGCCCTTCTCCCGCGAGGAACTGAGGAGGAACCCTCGTTGCGGCCCCGCTGTCCCGGTGCCGTCATGCCCTGGAGGCGATCACGTTCGTCTCCTTTTTGCAAGGACGCAACCATGCCCCGGATCGGCCCCCCAGCGCTCCTTTGCGCCGCCGTGCTGCTGTGTTCCCGCTCTGGCCTCCGTGCCCAGGCCACGCCCCCCAAGGACGCAGACGTTACGATCGAGAACTGCCTGATTGCCCAGATGGCCGTGCAGCAGGCCGAGTTCTACCTGATCGAGCGGAAGCCCGGCAAGGCCGTCGAGGTGCTTGAGGCCCCGCTCAAGCGCGTCAACGTCAACCGCAAGTATCTCAACGTGCTGCGCGAAGCCTACCGGGCCTACATCCTGGAGCTGCGCGCCACCAATCAGAAACCGCTCGCAGAAACCTACGAGAATCGCCTGCGCATTCTTGAGAATCCGGGGCTGGCGGCGCCGCAGCCGCAGCCGGTCGCGCCCATAACGGCAGCCATTCCCGCCAACGTCCCCCCCGCCACCGCCGCTCTCGCCAGCAATCTCTACAACCCCGTGATGCCTGGCTCCGGCACTTCGCAGCCGGCGACTCCCGCACCGGAAACGACGACAGCGCGGGGGAAAATTGGGGAAGATCCCTTCGACCCGAGCAACCGGCTGGCTGGCCCGGCAGAGCGAACGCGGCTGGCGCAGAACCTTCTCAATCAGGCCGAGACCGAGTTCGAGCGGAAGCGCTGGATCGAAGCGCGACTGCTGTACGAGCAGGCGAACCGCACCGATGCGCAGGTCAACAAAGATTGCCGCGAGCGCTGGGCGTATTGCAAACTGCAGTACGTCGTCAATCAGGTCAACCAGGCGGGACAGGCGGGGTGCGCCTGGCCTGAACTGGAGCGCGAGGTCCACGACGCGGTCGCGATGGCTCCGGGCCTGTCCAAAACGGGGAAATGGCTCCTGGGCGAGATCGACAGCCGCCGCCCGGCGGCCGCGAAAGTCCCAACCGCGGCAGCGCTCGCCGTCGCCGTCGAGCACCGGGAGGGCAACGCCCAGGGGTGGCAGGTGGCCGAGACTCGTTACTTCCGCATCCTCCACAAGCAACCGCGCGATCTGGTCGAGAAAGTCGCGCGTGTCGCGGAACAGACGCGGCTGGAGATGTATCGCAAATGGTTCGGCAGCGAGGGTGAGGCGTGGCAGTCCAAGTGCGATGTGTTCCTGCACGCCACCACACAGGATTACCACCAGGCGACCGGGGCGGCGTTGAACTCGCCGGGGCACTCGCGCATCGAGACCGACCCGAGCGCAAAGCGCGTGGTTAGTCGCCGCATTCATCTACATTGCGACAACACCCAAGCACTGCTCGTCGCGGTGCTGCCGCATGAGACGACGCACGTGGTGCTCGCGGGCGAGTTCGGCGGTCACGCGGTGCCGCGCTGGGCCGATGAGGGCATGGCGGTCCTGGCGGAGCCCGCAGAGAAGCGCGCGATGCACCAACGCAATCTGGGACGAGCGAGCCAGGAAAAGGAGCTATTCACCGTACGCCAGCTGATGGAGTTGCAGGACTACCCGCACGCCCGCAAGATCAGCGCGTTTTACGCGCAAAGCGTGTCGCTGGTCGAATTCCTGACCAAACAGAAGGGGCCGGTCACATTCGCGCGCTTCCTGCGTGACGGACTACGCGAGGGCTACGAGCCGGCGCTGCGGCGGCACTATAGCTATCGCGACTATGGCGAGCTGCAAACGAGCTGGAATCAGCAGCTAGTCGCCGAACTGGATGGCGTCGCGGGCACCTACGCCGGGCGTTAGGAGCTATTTGGAAACCCCTCCCCCGGCCCCTCCCCTGCAAGGAGAGGGGAGAAGCGCAGGCTGTTTTCCTCCCCTCTCCTTGCAGGGGAGGGGCCGGGGGAGGGGTTTCCAAATAGCCTCTTACTGCCATGCTTGGCCGAGAAGGTCAGACCGGGAAGAGCGCCGCCCAGTCGGGAGCAACGACCTCAATCCGATTCTCGACGCGCTCCACACCGCCGACCTGGGCCACCGACGCCTGGGCTACCTGCTTGAGATAGTAAGAAGGCAGTCGTCCCCGAAGCGTCAGCACGCCGGCGTCCCAGGCGCAGGAAACGCCGCGGAGCGCCAGGTACGAACTGCGGCGCAAGCGGCCCTCGGCGAGTTCGGCAGGCCCTTCAACGTGAGCGACCGCCTGAGCGGCGACCTCGCCGTCAGGACAGACGGAGATGGACATGGAAACCTCTGCGGGAACGGTCGAGGCGGCCCTGCCGGAATTGTAAACCGGATTGAACGTACTCCGATGACAGCCCCCTGTCAATCCTCCGACTTGCCACCTTCACCTATCTTGCCAACCGTCCGCCGGAGCATCTTCTCCAAACCCTCTGCTCGCTATTTCCGGGCGTTTCGCGCGGTTGCCCGCTGCGGCGACCAGGCGTACAACGGCTCTGCCGGTGGACTCAAGCCGGCACGCTCTGGGATCCAGGTCTAGCTCGGTGCTTTGCACCGTGGGCGGTGTTGCGCCGCCCGAGCGTCTGGCTCCTCACGCAGCGCAGGGAAGGCTGTTTCAGGCCCGCTGATCGGCGTAGACACTGCTGTCTGCTCGGCGGACTGGAACAACCCCGCTCGCCGTGGTTCCGCCGAGCAGACAGCAGTGTCTACGCCGGCGGACCCGAGAGCCTTCCCCGATCCAGGTCCAGCAGTAGACCCCCTCCCAGAAGACGGCTGTCCGGAACCACCGGGCAGCCGTCTGTTTTTCCCTTGCCTGACCGCGGCAAGCGGCGAGAGAACCGTCGCGGCGCGTCCAGTCAACAATGCCCGCCCCGAACCAATCCGGGGCCTGGCACGTCTAATCTCGAAAGACAATGTGAGGGTCATTCTTAATCGCCAGCCCGCCAGAGGGCGGCGAGTCGTGCGGTACGCCGCTGGACGAGCCGCCCGCAACACCCGAAGGAGGCTCGCCGTGCCCAAGCTCAACCAGATCATCGCTCTCACCGCCGGCAAAAAAGGCCACGCTCACAAGATCATCACGGAAGCGTACCAGGCCCTGCAGAAGACCGGCCAACTCGAAGGCATCAGCCGCACCTACAAGCCGCGCGACGACGAGGGCGAACAGCTGCCGCCCGAAAAGAAGCTCGTCCAGCTCAAGGTGCCCGACGCCATTCGCACCGTCACTGCCGCCCTGACCGAGCTGTTTGACGTCGTCGCCACCCAGGACGCCGCCAACTGCGTCGCGAAGGCCAATGTCGTCGTGGACGGCAACGCGCTGCTCAAGAACGTGCCGGTGACGACGCTCCTCTTCCTGGAGAAGCAGCTCGTCGATCTGCACACTTTCGTCGAGAAACTGCCAACGCTCGATCCCGGCGAGGCGTGGAGCTACAACGAGGACGTCGATCACTACGCCTCGGAGCCATATCAGACTACCAAGACCAAGAAAATCCTCAAAAACCACGTCAAGGCCGAGGCGACGAAGGAGCACCCCGCCCAGGTCGAAACGTACACCGAGGACGTGGTCGTCGGCTACTGGACGACGCTCAAGTTCAGCGGCGCCGTGCCGGCCCGCGAGAGGAACGACATGCTGGGGCGCGTGCGCAAACTGCAGGAGGCCGTCAAGAGCGCGCGCGAAGAGGCGAACAACGCCGAGGTCGAATTGAAGAAGCTCGCCGGTCCGATCTTCCAGTACGTCTTCGGGGTGATAAAATAAAAGCGACGAGTGCAAGTTCAGGCTCAATCTCAGACTAAAGATCGCCGACAGTGCAGGTTCAAATCCTGCCCCCGACAATCCTGCGACGTCGGGGTAGCCCAACCGGCAGAGGCAGGCGTTTAGAGTCAGGCTCTCACTCGAAACTGAGAATCGGTGCCGATCGCCGAATCGAGGTCCGGATACCGAGTGCTGCTTGATGCTGGTTCAACTCCAGCCCCCCTCGCTTTTTCTACTCATGAGGGGGTAGCTCAATCGCAGAGCGAAGCGGCTTAACGACTGAGGTCCGGATTAAACGGAAAAGTCGGCGTGTGCAGACCGGCACAACCCGCCCGCGGACGAAGTGCTATTCGTCCGCGGGCCTTTTTGCGCGCCCGGCGGCCAGCGGAAGACCCCTCCCCCCAACCCCCTCCCCTGCGAGGAGAGGGGGAGAAGAAAAAATGTCGGGTTGCTTGCTCCCCCCTCTCCGTTTCGGGGAGGGGGTTGGGGGGAGGGGTTTCCGTCACGACAGCGACGGATGCGCCGCCGGCGCCACGTCGCGCTCGATGTGCTCGATGATCGCCGCGGCCGCGTCAACGCCGGTGGTCTTCTGAATGCCTTCCAATCCCGGCGATGAGTTGACCTCCATGACCATCGGCCCTTCGTCCGACTCGATCATGTCCACGCCGGCAACGCGCAGACCGAGCACGCGCGCCGCCGCCAGCGCCATCTTGCGATACTCGGCCGGCAGCCGCACCGTCGTCGCCTTGCCGCCGCGGTGGATGTTCGAGCGAAACTCGCCCGCGACCGCCTTGCGCTTCATCGCCGCCACCACCTTGCGGCCGACCACCAGCGCCCGAATATCCGAGCCTTTCGCCTCCTTGATAAACTTCTGGATCAGGATGTTCTGATCCAGACCGTGGAACGCCTCGATCACCGACGAGGCCGCGGGCGTCGTTTCCGCGAGGACGACGCCGATACCCTGCGTCCCCTCCAGCAGTTTGACCACGACCGGCGGCCCCTCGACGCGATCGATGCATCCCGGCACGTGTTCGGCCTGGCGCGTGTAAACCGTAGGGGGTAGGCCGATGTCGTGGCGGCTGAGGATTTGCAGACAGCGCAGCTTGTCGCGCGAGCGGGCGATGGCCTGCGACTCGTTGACGCAGTAAACGCCCATCATCTCGAACTGCCGCACCACCGCCAGACCGAAGAAGGTGATCGACGCGCCGATGCGTGGGATGACGGCATCGACCGGCCCGACCGGCTCGCCCTGGTAAAATAGCTCGGGGTTCTGCTTGCTGACGCGAATGTCGAACTGCAGCGTGTCGAGCACGCGCACCTGATGGCCGCGTTTCTTCGCCGCCTCGACGAGCACGCGTGTGCTGTACAGCGCCGGTTGCCGCGACAGGATGACGATACGCACGACGCCTTCCTCCTCCCGAAAGGATGAAGGATGAAGGATGAAGGATGAATCGGAAGCAGCTTTGATTCATCCTTCATCCTTCATCCTTCATCCTTCGGCAAAGGTACTTCCGACTTACATCGACGACAAAATCGCCCTCCAGGGCCTTGCGCCCC
>DASPXY010000566.1:0-3703 GCA_035637055.1 Gemmataceae bacterium
GCTGTGATGAAGGATTCGATTGCGCTCATGAACGAAATGTCGGCCATTCTGGAAAAGGCCACCGACGCCGAGTCGGCGAAGAAAGCCCTCGAAGAGGTCAAGAAAATGGAGAGCCGGGGCAACGAACTCAAGAAGAAAATCGACGCCATGAGCAAGGAGCAGAAGGATGCCCTGGAGAAGAAGTACAAGGCAGAAGGGGAGGCGGCCGCCAACCGGTTGCTGAAAGCGGGGCTCGCCGCTGGCATGAAGGCAGGCAAGTTGGGCCCTTGAACCGCGAACCCTTCGCCGGAAGTGATGGCGACCCAAACGTGCTGGGGCGTCCGTGCAGGTTTCTCTCCATGGGCGCCCCTTGCTTCGCTCACTTCCTGGGTGTTTTCGTCAAGCCCGAACGCCGGGTAGGAGGGACTGCGCAGTTCGCTGCCCTTCCATCCGGCGCACCGGCTTCACTTCTTCGGCGGCTCCGTCAAATCCCACACGCGCACCGTCTGATCCGCCCCCGCAGACGCCAGCCGTGTTCCCCGCGCCCAGAAGACCACCCCCTGCACCCACGCCGCGTGTCCCTCCAATACCTTCAGCGGCTGCCCGTTCGTCGGATCCCACAGGCGTACAGTGCGATCCTTGCTCGCCGAGGCCAGCAACTTGCCGCCGGGATGATAAGCCAGATCCATGACGGCGCTGTTGTGTCCCGTCAGGGTACGCAGCACCTTGCCATCACCCGCGCTGACGAGGCGAATCTGCCCGTCTGCGCCGCCAATCGCCAACTCCTTCCCGTCGGGGCTGAAGGCGAGACTGTGAACGATCACCGGATCAGGTGGCACCTTCGGCGGGGGTATCGGGGCGGCGGGCAGGTCGCGCACCTTCTTCCCGGCGGCCACATCCCACAACCGCACCAGGCCGTCGTACCCGCCCGAGGCGAGGAGGTTGCCGCCCGGGCTGAAACGCAGGCACAAGATCCAGTCGGTGTGCTCGCGCAGCGCTGCCGTGGGCTTGCCGCTGCCTACCTCCCAGAGTTGCACCGTCGGATCGTCGCCGGCCCCGGCCACCAGTTTGCCGTCCGGTGACATGGCGAGGGCGCGTACCAGCTTCTCCGCGGTCAGCGTGTGGAGAATGTTGCCTTCCGGCAACGCCCAGAGCAGAATCCTGCTGCCGCCGGCCGCCGCCAGCACCGGACCGCCGTTCCAGGCCAACCCGGTGACCGGCCCTTCAAGCCCGCGCAGCACCTGGGCGGTGCCGTTGCCGCTGCGAATGCCGAGCAAGGCGTCCTTGTGCCAGAGCTGCACTGTCCCGCCCTCGCAGGCCGCTGCCACAACGCCGCTCTCCTCGCCGGCGGCGATGGCGAAACCGGGACCGTCAAGGCCGCTCATGGTGTGATCGAGCCGGGCCAGGGCAGGGGCGACCGGCGGGAAGGGCGGCGCCTTCGGCGGCTGTTGCCCCGTGGAAAGCGGCCCGCAAGCCAATAGCCCGACCGCTGCCACGAGGAGGGGCAGGACGAATCGCTTGGAGTTCATGAGGTTCCCCTGTTCGCTAGGATCGGCCCGCGATCAGCGGTTTGAGAGATTACGGAGCGTCTTTCTTCGGCTCAGCGCGGCGCACCGACTTGATGATCACGTCTTGCACTGGGACTGCCTCATGCATGCCCTCGGGTGTTTTCACGTTCGCTGTCCGCGTGTAGCGGATACGGTCAGCGATCTCCATGCCCTCGATGACGCGGCCAAAAACCGCGTAGCCGACCCGATCTTTCGCCTGGTTGCGGTCGAGGAGAAGATTGTCAACCACGTTGATGAAGAACTCCGAGGAGGCACTGTCGGGATCGTTGGTGCGCGCCATCGCCAGCGTGCCGCGCCGGTTCGCCAGGCCATTGCCGGCCTCGTTCCTGATGGGCGGGTGTCCGTCCTTGCGGCGCATGCCCGGCTCGAAGCCGCCGCCCTGGATCATAAAATTGGGAATTACCCGATGGAAAATAGTGCCATCGTAGAACTTCTCGTCCACGTAGGTCAGGAAGTTCTTGACCGTGATCGGCGAATCCTTCTCGAACAGCTCGATCGTGAGGGGGCCTTCGGAGGTTTCCATCACAACGACGGGGTGCGGCCCGGGAGATGGCTCCCTCGTCACCGGCAGCGGATCGTGGATGAAGAAATAATATCCGGCGAAAATAATCCCGCCGAGGACGAGAACGCCGAGCACGAGAATCCCGCCGACAGGGCGCGAGGCTCGCTGCGCCGCGGCCGGCTGCTGCGGTGCAGGCGTTTGGTTCTGAGGACTGCTTGCCTTGGCGGCTCGCTCGCGACGCGATTTGCGACTCACGGCAGGCTCCTGGGTGGCGGCAGCTGGGCGAGTTGTCAGTGCTCATGATATGGGCACCCTCTGCGGACGGCACTCAGGGACGGCCCGGCCCCTGATAGCCAACCCTGGCCCGCAGCCCCATCGCCTGTCCGTTCGCCTCCTCCGCCTGTGCCCGACCGCCCAGCGACAGCGCAATCTCAGCCACCATCGCCCACCCATCCGCCTCGATGATCGGCATGCGCTGCCGCCGGGCGAGTTCCAGCGCAACCTCAAGGACGGACCGCGCCGGTTGCCAGCGGTCCTTGCTCAACAGCCAGCGGGCATAACCGAGCCGCGTCAGTGTACGCTCGAACGGCAACCCGCCGCGGTCGTACGCCTCCAGCAGCAACTCGTACTCCGCCCCGAGGTCGATAGCAGGGGAGGGACTGGTAACACGCACATAATCGGCGCGCATGCGCTGCCGCGCCAGCGCCGACCAGCGATGCTCCGTCGCGAGCGGCGGGCGATACAGGACACTTTTGAGATCGATGGCCTGCAGTTGGCCAGCACGCAGGAGGCACTCGAACACGTGCGCCCACTCGTAAACGTCCACCGGCACGAGAGCACGAGCCAGCGTCAGCGCGTCAACCGTCCGCCCCGCCAGGCACAGGGCGTGCGCTCGATAGGCGCCCCACAAAGCCTGCCACGGCTGCGGCGCCTGCGGTTGCTCGATGAGCGGCCGTAACCGTCCCAGCGCGATCAGGGCGTCGCCGCGCAGGGGTGCATCGCCATCGCGATAGACGGCCAGCGCCTCCTCGAATTCGCCGAGCAACTCGAAGCTGATCGCCAGGCTACGATAGCGGCCAAAACCGGCCCACAACGGCGGCCGTCGCCAATCGCCGTCGGGGAAGAAACGCAGCAGCAGCTCGCGCTCGAAGACCGGCGCGAGGAAGCGGTGTTTGGGATTATCCAGAGCGACATAGACGCTATCCGCCTCGTTCCACAGGCCCGCGTCGCAGTAGGCGTGAAACAGTTCGACCTCTTCGCGTGCCTCTTCCAGCGTTGCCGGCGACTGACGCTCGGGGCGGCCGCGCAGAAAGCCGGCGCGGGCCCCGGCGCTCTGACGCCTTCCGGTCGGCCCCAGCACGTCCTCGAAGCCGCGCCGGACGAGTGGATGGGCGTCGAGGACGACAGCATCGCCCTGTCCAACTCGTTCCAGCAGTCGGAGCTGGACGAGTTCTTGCACCTGTCCCGCCAGCCACGACGCCGGCCGCTCGACAAACGGGACGTACGCGCGGCCCCAGGTGTGATGTAGCATGGCCTGGACTGGCGCACTCGCGAGATACTCCAACAGGCGTGTCTCGGTCGGCGGGGCGCGGAAGGCGGTCGCCAGGGCCAGCACGTCGCGGGCCTCCGGGCTGAGCGCCGCCTGGAACGCCGC
>DASPXY010000567.1:0-5897 GCA_035637055.1 Gemmataceae bacterium
CCTGCTACGACTTCCTCGTCGACGCCCTCCACCCCGCCGGCCTGCGCTGCCCCAGCTGCGGCGCGCGCCGCTACTTGGTCCACCGCGCCCACCGCGAGCCAGTCCTGGACTACCGCTGTGGCTGTGGCCGCGTCTTCAACGCTTGGACCGGCACTGCCTTCCAGGGTACCCAGCGCGGCCCCGCCGCCTTGGTGCTGATCGTCCGCGGCATCGCCCAGGGCACCCCCACCGCCCAACTGGCCCGGGAGTTGGGCTGCAGCCGCCGGCACCTGCTCGAACTGCGTCACCGCCTACAGCACTTGGCCTGGGTGCGCTTGCCGCGCCGGCGGCTGCCGGACGACCAGGCCGAGGCGGACGAGATGTTCCAAAATGCGGGGGAAAAAAGGCAAACGGCACGCTGACCCGCTCGATCCGCCCCGGCGGCGCGCTAACCAAGCCCGTGGCCACGGCACCTTCGCCAACGACCGGCCGCCGGTGGCTGGGGTGTCCGGGCGGGAAACCGGACAGGCACGCTTCGACGTCCTCGAGACGGTTGCGGAGGCGTCGTTGCGGCCGTTCGTGGAGCGGGTGACGGAGCCGGACGTGCTGCTGTACACCGACGAGGCCAGCGGGTATCTGTGGGTGGCGGGGACCGGGCGGGAACACGCGACTGTCTGCCACAGCGCGCGGGAGTGGGCACGGGATGATGATGGCGACGGAGTGCGGGAGGTCCACAACAACACGCTGGAAGGGTTGTGGACGGGGCTGCGGAACTTCTTGCGGCCGTGCCGGGGTGTGAGCAAGTGGTACTTGGATGAGTACGTTGGCATCTTCGCGTGGGGCTATGCCATCCAAGAGGTCACGGGCGACTTCATCCGAGCCCTGTGTGGCCTCTGGCCGACCACCATCTTGGGCCCATGAGCGTCACTTTTTCCCTGGGCCGCTGTTCGCCTGGGCTTTCCTCGGCGGCCTGCTGGCCATCCTCGCGGTGGCGGCGTTCATCGATCTGCGGCGCATGGCCGTCCCCAAGTCAATCACTATTCCAGCGCTGGCCCTGGGGCTCGTGTTCAATCTGATTCGCGGCGCCTGGCTCGGTGCCCTGGACAATCCGGTGTGGGTTCTCGGGACCAACGGCAGTGTGGTCGGTGCCGCTGACGGACTACTCTTCGCGCTCACCGGCTTTCTGGTTGGCTTTGGCATGTTCTGCCTCATGTGGATCCTGGGCGTGTGCGGCGGCGGCGACGTGAAACTCTTCGCGGCTGTGGGCACCTGGGTCGGGGCGTACCTCGCCATCCTGGTGCTTTGCACGACAATCGTGGTCGTGGTGGTGATGGTATGGTGCCGCCTGCTCTTTGCTCTGCTCACGGGTGAGTGGAAGACGATCCGGAAGAGTCTCGCCCAGCGGCAGCCCCGCCGCGGCGCAGCGCCCTTGCAGCCGAAAAAGCGTGCCCTTGGCTTTTCGCTCCCCCTGGTGATCGCGACGCTACTGGTCCTGCTGTGGGCCTTTCGCGTAGACCTCCATGTGGTTCCCACTCCCGTAGTCACAGCAGCCCAGGTACACCAACATGGTCGCTGAGCGCGTTCGCCGGCGCCGGCCTGCGGCGCTGGCGGTCGAATTACTGTTCGCCCTGCCTGTACTGCTGGCGATGCTCCTGGGTACGGTCGAATTCAGCATGTTGCTCGTCGCCCGGCAGCAGCTACTCGTGGCCAGCCGCGAGGGGGCGCGCGTCGCGGCCCAGGGGGGCGATGCCACCGAAGTCGAGCAGGCCGTCAGCCTGTTCCTCGGTGCCAGCTCGCTCGCCGGTGCGTCGGTCCAGTCGGTCCTCACCGATGACGTGGGCGAGCCTCTTCCCTCCGGGGCGCCCGTAACGGTCACGGTGACCTTGCCGACGGCACGGGCAGTGCCGGATCTGCTGGCCTTCATCGGCTTCAGTATTCGTGGCGACACACTCATCGCCCAGACGGTCATGCGCAAGGAATGAGAGACTGTCCCGGCAGCCGCTTGCGGCTTCGCGGAGATCAGGCCAACGCTAAGCCGCAAGCGGCTTTGCCGAACCGACAAGGAGTCGCAGCATGCGAGCGAGTACCCTGTTTGCCCTCACGATCGCCATCTTGATCGGCCTCGGCGTTGCCATTGTCGGCAAGATGTCGGGCTTTTTCAGCACCCCGCCGCCCGAGCCGGGGCCGGCCAAGAAACAGGACGTGATGGTCCTGGTGGCCGCCAAGAACCTGTTCGCCGGCGACCTGATCGACGCCTCCGGCGTTCGCACCCGGGCGCTCCGGTCCGACGAACTGCCCGATTATCAGAAGAACACGACGCACTACAGGGAGGGCGTCCGTATGAATTCCGTTGCCCGGACTGCGCCAAGCAGAAGGGGCAGCGGACGAGCGGCCACTGAGGCAAGTGCCAGTAAGTGCGGCCGTGCGCCGCCATCGGGCTTCCTCTTGCTCCCCTCTCCCGCAAGGGGAGAGGGGAGAAAAGCAACAACGGTTCAGAACGCGGGCAGCGGAAAGCGAGCGCCAAGGATGTGCCGAGATCATTCAGCCACCGGACCAGATACCCGTCGCGGGATCGTCCTGATCTGGCTCTTGCTGGCCATGTCCGCCCTGCTCGTCGCCTTCGCCGTCACGGTAAACCACGCCCGTCTCTGGAATGTGCGTGCCGAGTTGCAGGTCGTCGCCGACGCGGCCTCCCTCGCTGGCGCCGGCGCGCTCCTGGATGACGATCAGCTGCGCGGCGACCCGAGCGTGTTTCCCGCACTGCTGGCGCGCTCGACCGACGCTGCAACCCTCTTCGCGCAGAGGAACCTTGTGCAGGGCCGGCCGTTCCTGCTCCAGCCCAACCCCGACAACTTCGCCGACGGTGATCTCGTCTTCGGCACGCTCGACACGCCGCGCAGCACGCAGTTCGTCGCCGCTCAGGACATTCAGGAACCCGGCAACTCCGCCCTGGCCGGGGTGAACTCAGCGCGCATCGTGTCGCGCCTGACCCGGAGTCGTGGCAACGCCCCCCTGCTCATCTTCGCCCAGTTCCTCGGCCTGGGCTCCGCCGAGGTGCAGGCCACGGCGACCGCCACCCTTGATCGCGACATCATCGGCTTTCGCCCACGCGGGGAACACGCGCTGCCGCTGGCGCCGCTCGCACTGCTCTCCGATCCGACGGCCGCCGACAATCGCTCCTGGCAGTATCAGGTCGAGGCGCGGAAAGGCTCCGACAAGTTCGCCTACGACAAGGACCATCGCGTCTTCGTCGCCGGTCCGCCGGGGGACGGCATCTACGAATTCCAAGCTGCCCTCGCCCTGACGAATGGACAATTGAAGACCGCAAATGTTGCACTCCTGTTGCTCGGGGTCAAGGATGCCGGCGAGGCCAGCCAGCAACTCCTCAACGGCATCACAGCCGACGACCTCCAGGATCTCGGCGGCGAGCTGGTGCTCGGGGCGGCCGACAACCGCCTGCTGGTGCCCGGCAACGCCGTGGGGCCGGCGGACGGTAGCATCGAGCTAACGCAACTGCACCAGGCCCTCGACCAGCTGCGCCAGTCGGCGGAGCCGCGCATCTGGCCGTTGTACTGCGGCATCGACACGAGCAGCGGCAAGCCGATCCTGTGTGGTTTTGTCGCGGCCCGCGTCGTAGCGGTGGCGCCCCTGGCGACAGGCCAACCGCTGACCTTCACGCTGCAGGCGACCGTGATCGCCGCGGCGACGGCCGTGACTGACGCCACGCGCCGCGGCGTCGGCGGCATCGCGATCGTGAATCCGTATATTTCCAAACTTCGTCTGGTCGAATAAAGCAGGTGCCGTCGCCCGTGTGTCCAACCGGCAGTTGAACCCTCCCTGAGATCACGAGGAAGCATCGTATGCGCGTCGTCATTGCCAGAGAGCCGGGCGTCCTGCGGGAGCGCCTGCGTCAGGCAGTTCTGGGGGCCGGTCTGCAGTGCGGCGAGGCCGATTGCGTGGTGCCGGCGGACTTGCCGGGCCGTCTCATCGAGACCCAGGCCGACCTGATCCTGGTCGGGCTGGGCTCGAACCCGACCGCCAGCCTGAGCACGATCCAGGAAACCGCCGCGCAGACGTCGGCGCCGATCTTCGCCGTCGGCCTGTGTGCCGATCCCGGACAGATTCTCCAGGCGCTCCGCTGCGGCGCCCGCGAACACCTCGACGAGGAAGGCATCCGCGAGGAGTTGCTCGCGGCCCTGGGCAAGTTGCGCAAGGCGAACGCCGCGGGGCCGGAGTGGGGGTGGATCGTGTCGGTACTCGGCGCCAAGCCCGGCACCGGCGTGACCACCGTGGCCTGCAACCTGGCCATCGCTCTTGCTGGCCGTTCGCCCGACCGCGTCGCCCTGGCGGAATTGGGTGCCGGGGTGCCGGAGCTGGCCCTGGATCTGGACCTGCAACCGCCGCACAGCCTTGCCGAACTGGCGGCGGGCTGGGAACGCCTGGACATGGCGCTGATGCGGCAGGCGCTGGTGAGCCACCCGGCGCGTCTGAGCGTCCTGGCCCACAAGGCGGAGACGCTCGAATCCGCCGGCATGCAACCGGCCGCCCTGAAGCAAATCCTGGTGCTCTTGCGCACGATGTTCGCCTACACGGTGCTTGACCTCGGCCACACGACCGACCCCGCCCGGCTGGAAGCCCTCGCCCTGGCCCACAAGGTCGTGCTCGTAGTGAACCTGGATGTGCCACGCTACGGCTCGCCCGCAAGCTCCTGGAGCAGCTCGACCGTTGGGGCCTGCATGAGGACAAGGTGCATGTGGTAGCCAATCGCTATGGCCAGCGCAAGCAGTTCAACTGGAAGCGGGCTCAGGAGGCGCTGGGGGTGCCGATCCGCGAGTGGATTCCCGACGATCCCGGGCGCGTGAACCAGGCGCTGAATCAGGGCCAGCCGCTGCTGCACCTGGGACGGCGGTCGTCCATTGCCCGCAGTTTCGAGCGGTTGGTCGCCCAGCTGAGCAGCCTCGGCGACCAGGCGAACGGCCTGGCCGGCTAGAGTTGTCCCGCTTGCGGGTTAGCAGTGCCCAGACTGCTAACCCGCAAGCGGAACCGCAACGGCCGTGGGGCAAGAAACCGCGAATCACGGAGGATTCGACGTATGTGGCCACAGACGCAGGCAGCGCCTCAGATCGCCGAGCCCAGCCTGGCGCGGCGCTTCCAGAGTTCAAGCGCCTTCTTGCCCAACTGGGAGGGAGGCATTCCTGCACCTCGAGCGGTTCACGGGAGAGTGGCCCCCTGGCGGAGCGAGGGGACTACCCTGTGCGCCACCTGGACCGTCGAGCAGCGCGCACGCGGGCCCCTCGCGGCCACCGATGTGGCCACGGTGGCCGCGAGGTCTGATGACGCAACTTGCTGCTGGGGCAGCTGTTGTGTCGTCTCAGGAGTTCGCGGCCAACTGGCCAACCGTCGCTCGGGGAGTTGGCCGCCTGCCCACCGAGAGCGGCTCCCGGGAGAGTAACTCCCTCGCGGAGCGAGGGAGCTACCCTGTGCGCAACCCGACTCTGAACCGCTCTATTTCAGCGTCCAGGAGCGCCAGCAGTTCGGAGAGGAGTCCGGCGGCGGCTGGGCTACCGGCGCGGGGCTGGGTGTGGTAGCCTGAAGGGAGAGGCAGCGGGAGCATTGCGTCTCATCTCATTCCACGCTGACACCCCCTCGGGCTGCTCCAGGCGTTCGGGGTGCGCTCTCCTCAGGACGGCAGCAGCTGTCGGTCAGTGGCCGTTGCTCTGCCGCAAACCCAACTGTCCCCAAGGCCATATTCACCTTTTGCCTGGGCTATTCTCCGAAATGATGAATGTCCCGAATGTCGCGGACTGAAGGCGCAAGTCCTTCACACATTATCTGTTACGGCGGAGCGCCGAAAAGTCGGCGCTCGGGCGTCGGTGGCTGGCGCCCTGGAGATTTCATCGACCGGCGGGGTGGGCGAT
>DASPXY010000568.1:0-4582 GCA_035637055.1 Gemmataceae bacterium
CGCTCGCCGAGGCCGAACTGCTCGCCAGCTGCGGTGCCCCCGACGTGCTGCTCGCCTATCCCATCGTCGGCCCGAATTGCGGCCGCATGGCCCGTCTCGCCAAAGCCTATCCTCAATGTCAATTTTCTGTGCTGGCGGACCATTCCGCCCCAGTGCAGGCGCTCTCCGAAGCAATGGCGGCTGCAGGACAAACGGTGGACGTCCTGATTGACGTGGATGTCGGTCAGCATCGCACCGGCATCGCAGCGGGTGACGGTGCGGTCGCCCTGTACGAGAAAATCGCCCGCCTGCCCGGCGTGCGGCCCGGCGGCCTTCACGTCTACGACGGCCACAACCATCAGGAGAGTCCGGTGGAGCGGGCGGCGGCCGTGCGGCAACAACTGGAGCCGGTCCTTGCCCTGCGCGACCGCCTCGTGAACAAGGGGCTGCCGGTGCCGCGCGTGGTCGGGGGCGGCACACCGACGTTCCCCATCTTCGCCGCGATGGACTTGCCGGGGCTGGAATGCTCGCCGGGGACGTGCATCCTCCACGATCACGGCTACGGCAGCCGCTTCGCCGATTTGAGCGGTTTTGTCCCGGCGGCACTGCTGCTGACGCGCGTCATCAGCCGGCCGACGCCGCAGCGCGTCACGTTCGACCTGGGCTACAAGGCAGTGGCGAGCGATCCGCCGGCGGGCAAGCGGCTAGTGTTGCTCGACGTGCCGGATTACAACGCCGTGCTGCAGAACGAGGAACATCTGGTGATCGAGACGCCGGTCGCCGAGTGCTTTGGGCCAGGCGACGTGGCTTTTGCGGTGCCGACCCACATCTGCCCGACGTGCGCGATGCACAAGCAGGCGTACGTCATTGAGGGTGGGGCGGTCATCGGGACGTGGGAGATCGTCGGCCGCGACCGCATGCTGACGATCTGACCGCTTGACGCTGCGGGATGAACGAAACAGGATCTGTAATGGAGACCATCCGCAGTTTGCCCGCGCGGCTGTATCCCCAAATCCTGGGCACTGCCTGGTATGACCTGGACGAGGCCGTGCAGCGACTTCACGGGGAACCCGCGACGGTTCGGGCGACGGGCACATTCCGGGTCCGTCATGGAGCGAATTGGTTGGCACGCTTGCTGGTTCGTCTCGCAGGGCTGCCGGCAGCGGGCGAGGCGGTCGAGGTCCAGCTGGCCGTCATTCCCAGGGACCACGGCGAGGAGTGGCGGCGCGCCTTCGCGGGCCGTCTGCTGGTGAGCTTTCAATGGCAGCGGCCGGATGGCCTGCTGGCCGAGCAGATGGGTTTGCTGGAGTTGTGGTTCCGACTGGAGGTCGCTGGCGGAATGCTCATCTATCACCCGCAGCGCGCTGCCCTGCGCCTGGGTTCCCTGCGACTGCCCCTGCCGCGCTGGTGCGCGCCGCGTGTCGCTGCCTGGGAAAAGCCCGTCGGTGATGGGGAGAGCACGCAGGTGTCCGTTGAGGTGAGCCTGCCCTTGCTTGGCCTGTTAGTGGCCTACGAGGGGACGCTGACCGGTATCGAGGCCCAGAAATGACGGCGGCGCTGTGGCTGTTCGCGGTCCAGGGCGTGATCGGGGCGTTCGATACCCTGTACTATCACGAGTGGCGGGCGCGCCTGCCGGCGCGCGGTGCGCAGTCCGCTCCAGAACTCAAATTGCACGCGCTGCGCGACTTTCTGTATGCGGCCCTCTTCGGGACACTGCCGTGGTTTGCCTGGCACGGCCTGTGGGCCGCGGCGCTCGCCGCCTTGCTCCTGGCCGAAATCGTCTTGACGCTGACGGATTTTGTGGTGGAGATTCGTGTCCGCAAACCCCTTGGCGACGTCTATGCCGGCGAGCGGGTCACCCATGCGGTGATGGGGATCATCTACGGCGCCGCGGTGGCGAACCTGCTGCCGGTGCTGGCGGAGTGGTGGTCCCAGCCTACCGCTCTTGTCGCGGCGCCCGTGGTCCCGGAAGCGCTGCGCTGGGTGTTGTTGGTGATGGCGGTTGGGGTGTTCCTGTCTGGGTTGCGCGATCTGTACGCAGCCCTCGGCTTGCCCTATGGAGGATGGCCTTGGAGCAGCCGCGCACTGCCGCAGGACGAGGGACGCCCCTGATCGCCCGGCGGCGCTTTCATCGCGGCGTGTTTCTGGCCGCCGGGCTGTACAACCTGGGTTGGGGCCTGTTCACGGCGCTGGACCCGCAGTGGCTGTTCCGCTTCGCCAGCATGCCGCTGCAGAACTATCCGGAGATCTTTGCCTGCCTGGGGATGGTCGTTGGCCTGTACGGCATTCTGTACCTGGAGGTTGCCCGAGTTCCCGAGCGGGGCTGGCTCCTGGCGGCGGTCGGGCTGCTGGGCAAGATCCTGGGCCCGCTGGGTTGGCTACAACTTGTCGGGAGCGGTCAATGGCCCGTGACCACACTGGTCTTGTGCGTCACAAACGATCTGATTTGGTGGATTCCTTTCGGGCTCTACCTGTACGACGCCTGGCCGGCGCGCTCGCACGACTAATACGGAATCGCCAAGGCGGTTCTTCCTTCAGCAACCCGAAGCGTCAGCGAGGACGGTCCTCGCTGACGCTTCGGGTTGCTGTTGACCACGAACGACCAAGGCGATTCCGTAGAAGGGGCACTACCTTGTTGGCGAGCGGGGGGCGTAAGCCCCCTGATGCCTCGCAGAGATCAGGGGGCTTACGCCCCCGCTCGCCATTCGGTGAGGGACTTGAAGCAACCTGCGAGCCCAGCGTGGCACAGGCGCCTCACTGCCGGGCCTCCTCATTGGGCGGTGGCAGCACCATCCGCTCACCGACGAGCGCAGCGGCCAGTCCAATCAGCCCTCCAAAGATCGCGCCGGCGACGGCAAAACCTGCAGTCCAGCCGGCGACCGTACTCCCCGAGCCGTCGCCCACCACCGCGACGATCACCCCCAGGATCAGCCCATCGAGGGCGGCGACCGGGCCGCCGATCACGCCGCCGACGAGCAGCCACTTGACCGCTTTCCGGGCCACACTCGGTTTCTCTGTCATCGCGACGCCCCTTTCTGCCTCATTGTGGCCGCCCGACGGCGGCAGTGGCAAGCGTGAATGTCGCCCACCTGGGCCGTTGTCGCCGACCCCTCGCCTCTTTAGATTCAACAGTGTCGGGGACCACCAACCACTGACAAAGGGGGTGCGTGATGAAGTTGAGCCGGATTCTCCTCGCCGGGGCGCTATTGCTGGCCCTGGCGGGAGTGGCCTACGTCAGTCAGCGTGAGCAATCGCCGGGCCTGAAAATGGCCCAGGCGGCGCAGCAGTTCGTCAATGTCCTCAGCGCCGAGCAGAAGATGAAGGCGCTGATCGACTTCGACAGCAAGGAGCGGACGAACTGGTACTTCGTGCCGCGCGAGGACAAGCAGAAGAAGTCCACCCGCAAGGGGCTGCCGCTCAAGGACATGAACGCCGCGCAGAAGAAAGCGGCGCTCGCCCTGGTGGCGGCGGGCACCAGCGCCGCCGGCAACGAGAAGGCCGTCACCATCATGAGCCTGGAGGCCATTCTCCGTGATCTGGAAAAAGGCTCGGGGCCGACGCGCGATCCGGAGTGGTACTTCTTCTCGATCTTCGGCAACCCGTCGAAAAGCGGCAAATGGGGCTGGCGCGTCGAGGGGCATCACCTGTCGCTGAACTTCACCCTCGACGGCACCGAGGTGCTCAGTGCGACCCCGGCGTTCTTCGGCGCCAACCCGGCCGAAGTCAAGAGTGGCCCGCGCAAGGGCCACCGCACCCTTGCCGCCGTCGAGGATCTGGCCATCGAGTTGTTCAAGACACTCGACGATGACCAAAAGAAGGTCGCCTATCGCGAGACGGGCTTCCCCGACCCAGCGGCAGAGCAGACCTTCGTCAAGACGCGCATCGGGGCCCCGACCGGTCTGGCTGCGGCAAAGATGACGCAGAAGCAGCGCGGCCTCCTGATGAAGTTGGTGGAAGCGTACGCCAACCGCATGCCAGCGGAAATCGCTGAGGCGGAGTTGCGTGGTGTGCGCCAGGCCGGTGTGGACAAGATCCAGTTCGCCTACACCGGTGGCACGGAGCCGGGCAAGGGGCACACGTACCGGGTCCAGGGCCCGACGTTGGTGATCGAGTTCCTCAACGTCCAGGCGGACTCGGCGAGGAACCCTGCCAACCACATCCACAGTCTCCAGCGCAACCCCGCGGGTGACTTCGGCATCACGACGAAGTAGCCCCGAGTTGTTTAGCGGTTCGGAGAACGCGCGCTTCGCCCCGTTGCAAGAGCGCGGTTCTCCGAACCGCGGCTAAACACAGGGCTGGCCGGTCGCAAGTGCCAAGAAATCCGACACCTACCAAGAAATTGGGCACCTTTGCAGAATCACTCCGCTCGTCGCTCCTCGCTACAAGTCATTTGATTACATCATCTTAGAAAATATTCCGCGAATTCTGGTGGAGTGGCGCAGCCCTTGCAGTGGGAGGATGGCAACAGAGAAGGCAGGAGCCAACAAGGAAACCAACCAAGGCGTCGCCCTCACCGAAGCGCCCACCAACGGAGGACAGCAAGAGGTATCCCCCTCCCACCGTCAAAGTTGCCGGAGTGGAGGGGGAGGTCGAAAGCCCAGTC
>DASPXY010000569.1:0-2282 GCA_035637055.1 Gemmataceae bacterium
GGACGATCTCGACCTGCGACCGCTGGCCTGGCTGGTCGTGCGAATGCTGAACAGGCCCGACGACGGCAACACGCACGCCTACGCGGCCGTGCTGATCCGCTACCTGGAGCTGCGCGAGTTCACGCCGGAGCTGCGCCAGCTGCTGCAGAGCCGTCACCCGGCCGTCCGCGACAAGGCGAAGTGGGCACTCGCTGAGTTGGCCGGTCCCCAGGACCCGACGAAGAGTCGCTGAGCCCCTGCTTGATCGTGGTGCAGGCCGTCGCGCAAGCGGACGAGGGGCTTGACGTCCAGGCGCCCGTCGTCGTCGAGGGCAAGCTGGTGGTGATCCGGCATCGGGCGCGCGGCGAGTTCCCGGCGGTCGTCGAAGTCCAGGTGCGGGAGGCGCGGCGGGTGCGGAACTGAGGCAGGGGTGTGATTCATTTCCGTGGGTGAGAAAGTCAGACTGCCATAGCCCAGTAGGTGTCCCGGGCGTCTGCGCCGCTGAGGTACAGGGCCCGCAACGGGGCCACGGTGGCGGCCCCGGGTGGGATCCAGCGCATGCCGCTCTGCTTGAGGCGTGCCCCCACCACCTTGCAGGCCGCCTCGGTCGGGCCACTGCCGATGTCCCAGCCCTGCTTCGTGTACGCCGGGTAGTTCGTGCGGTGCTCGTTGTCCGCGAAGTAGCCGACCAGCTTGCGCAGCTCGTCGGCCACCTCCGCCTCTTCGGGCACCGGCAGGTCGCGCAGCCAGGCCACCAGCGCCGTGCCGCCCTGCTCGTACAAGATCCCCTTGGCCTGCCCAGCCCAGGCCGCCTGCGCCTCGGCGGCGCGCGGGTGCAGGCAGCGGGCGAAGGTGTGCAGGTGCTCGGCGGCGTGGTACCAGTCCAAAATGCACAAGAGGTCGTCCCAGAAGTGCCGCTGCAGCGCCGCCTCGATGCCGTTGCCCGCGTCGCTGAGGGCGATCAACTGGTCGGCCCGGCCCAGCCCCAGCGCGATCGCCGCCCGCCGCATCTGCGCCGCCAGCCGGTCGAGGTCGAAGTCGACCAGGTAGTGACTGTGTTCCTTGTCTGGGGTGTACAGCAGGGCGGTGTACAGCATGCGGCCCTCGGCCTTCTTGCCGCCGGGCTGCTGCATCGGCACGCTGAAGGCGTCCAAGCCGAGGTAGGCCACCGTGTGGCGGTGCCCCTCCAGGCGGAAGTCCCAGGCCAGCCCCGGCTGGGGCGTGGCGATGTCGCCCTGCTGTTGCCTCTGGGCGAGCTGTTCACCCGCCTGCTGGGTGGCGCGGCGGACCGTCGAGGCGGACAGGCGAACGCCGGCAAAGCGGCGCAGGATGTCGTCCGCCCCGTCGCGAAACGACTCCAGCACGCCGGCCAGGCAGACCAGCGGCCGCAGGCCCGCGGACAGGCGGTCGGCTTTCAGGCCGTTGGCCTCGTCGAAGGGGAAGTGGCCCTGTCCGCAGTCGTCGCAGTGGTAGTAGGCGCGCTCGTGGCGGACCTCGCCGTTGGCGGTCAGCCAGGTCTTGGGCCGGTGCTCGACGAAGCGGGCGTCGGCTTGGCAGTGCGGGCAGACGGTGCTGGCACCTACCTACCCCTTTTTTTGCCGGCCTGCAGGCCGGCTTGGTGGGAGGAGGCGGCCAGGTCGTGGGCCAGCTCGCGCAGGTCGTACTCGACCTGCCCGAAAGCCTGGTCCTCGGGCAGGTCGACCAGCCGTTCGGCCATCTGGCGGAGGACCTGCTCGCCCTGGGGGCGCAGGTCCTCCATGAGGGCCTGGATGCGGGCTTCGCGATCTTCGGAGGTCTGGCAAGGGGAAGAAGCGGGGGTGTTTAACATGGGGACCGTCCTGGTGTTGTGTCGAGCAAGGGGTTCGGGTTTCCGGCCACCCCTCGAAGCTAACACGACGCCCCAAATTTCTCACCTACTTTCTCGAATCAGACCCTGTGAAATGCCGAGAGCCGGCTTGCACGAGTGGGGGGATGAAGGTACGATTAGAATAATGGGTTTGTGTCTGAGAAGTAGATACTTCTACTTTCAGTAGAGCTTTGGGAAACTGGTCGCGCGTGGGCGAAGGAGCCTACTCTCCAATCCCTCCGCACCGGAACGACCAGGGGGGTGAACCCATGGTGCCTGCGGACAAGGCGAGCGTTTACGTGGACGGCGAGCAGGAAGCACTTCGCTACAAATGGATCGAGAGCGAGCGCGCCGGCCACGATCTCGGCGAGGCAGCGATCCGTCGCTGGGTCCAGTGTCACTGGTGGGGCTACCTGCGCGCCCGCTGGCTGGAGCATCTGCAGGGCAAGCGCTTCTG
>DASPXY010000570.1:0-8855 GCA_035637055.1 Gemmataceae bacterium
CAGTATGGTCGAT
Source organism: Gemmataceae bacterium (assembly GCA_035637055.1). Classification (GTDB taxonomy): domain Bacteria; phylum Planctomycetota; class Planctomycetia; order Gemmatales; family Gemmataceae; genus DASPXY01. The sequence goes on from DASPXY010000570.1 coordinate 14, forward strand.
CAAGTGCTCCAAGAGAGCACGGTCGTTGGGGCGGAGATCCACAAGGGCCATCGTTACGCCCCTCCTGCCGCGGGCGGGTTCAGGAGAGGTTATTGTATTTGTCAAAGAACTTTTTGTAACCTACTTAACAGTCCGACCGGGGTGGCATAACAGCACTCCCGGGGTTGCAGTTCCCCGGCCGACCCGGTGGCTGAACTTGTCGGGGACATCGCCTTGGGTCTGAGGGACGTGACCTCGTGGTCGTGGTCGTCCCCTACCTCACTGACTTCACGGCAGGATGAACGGTTGGCGCTAGGGAGGACAAGCGATGATACACCGGAAACAGACCGCCATTCTCTTCGCCGTGGGCATCGTGCTGGGAGTGAGCAACGGCAGCACCTCTGCCGGCGAGATCAAATATCGCTCGCATCCTCCGATGCGGCCGCTCCCCGTCCCCTCGAAGCGCCCGCTGGACAAGGGGCCGGCCTACTTCGTCGATCCCGGCAAGGGCAACGACAAGCAGAACGGGGCGCAGACAACGCCCTGGAAAACCGTCAGCCATGCGGTCAAGCAGTTAAAGCCCGGCGATACGCTCTACCTGCGCGGTGGGACGTATTACGAGAGCGTCACCGTCGCCGTCTCGGGCACCGCGGAAAAGCCAATCACAATCCGCTCGTTCCCGGGCGAACTTGCGATCCTGGATGGCGGGATTCGCGACTTTTACGAAGACCCGGCCAGCGCCTGGGAACCGTACCCCCAAGGGGGAGAAGGAGAATTCCGCTCGAAGAAGTCCTATGCGTCGGGCGGAGGCTTCGGCAACTTCGGCGACTCGATGGTGCCGTTGCATCGTTACCTGACGTTCAGCGATCTCCGCTCGCAGAACGAACTGGCCCGGCCGGAACTCGGCGGCCGCGCCGACGACCCGACGGGCATTTACGTCGGCCCGGGAGTCCGCCGCGATCCGGCGACCGGCCGTATCCACATTCGGCTGTCGCACACGAAACTGGCCGGCCTCGGCGCGAACCACTACCGCGGCGAAACGGACCCGCGGAAACTGCCGCTGGTGATCGCCGGTTACGACTACGCCCTGCGCATCGTCGGGGCAAAGCATGTTCGCGTGCTGGACATCGTCGTTCGCGGCGCCCAGCGTGCGGCGGTTCTCATTCAGGATGCGGTGGACGTCGAACTGAACGGCATGACGCTCTACGGCAGCGGGGCCGCCCTGATCGTCCACCGTACCGAGAACCTGCGCCTGATCGGCTGCGCCCTGCACGGACACGCGGCGCCGTGGCATTCCCGTTTTCATCATAAGTATCGGGCCAACGCGGGCTATCTGGTCTTCGCCCAGGGCCGCAACTTCGAGTTCGCCTACTGCGAGTTCACCGATCACCACGACGCGCTGCAGATTCACGGCGTCGAGGGGATGCGTTTCCACCATAACTGGGTGGACAACTTCAATGATGACGGCATCGAGGTGGGGCCGCAAAAGGAGCGCGGCAAGACGCTGATTTACCAGAACCTCATCTCACGCTGCCTGAACCCGTTCACGCTCCACGGCAAGAAGCCCCAGCCAGTCAAGACCGAGGAGGGCAGCGGCGTCTACATTTACCGGAACCTCGTCGATCTGCGCCAGGGCACCTATCGCTCGCCGCCCACGAAGCCGGACCCGTCCGGAGCCTTCCTGAATGCCCCGACCACGATGGTCGCCCACGATCACGGAAGCCCCACATGGCCGGTCTATTATGTCTATCAAAATACCTTCCTCCTGCCGGCCAACACGTTCCACAACACGTACGCCTTCGGCTGGGGCTCGCACACGCGAGCGACCCGGCGGCGCGTGTTCAATAACATCTTCGTCCAGGTCGAGGGGCTGCCCGGCATGAACGTCTTCGTGCAGGCGGATGAGGATTTTGAGGCCGACGGCAACCTGCTCTGGGGCGTCAAGGACGGGCCGAAGTTCAAAGGCGATTTGTTCGCGAAATTCCGCCGCTCGCCGCTGTTCGAGGCCAGCAAGAAACGCTATTCGCCGGGCTGGGGCGCCAACGACCTGTTCACCGATCCACAATTCCTGGCCCTGAGCGACGGGAAGCAGCCGAGCGACCTGCGTTTGCAGAAAGCCAGCCCAGGCCGCGGCGCCGGCGTCGCGCTGCCTGCGGAATGGCCTGACCCCCTCCGCCAACCTGGCCGTGCGCGGCCGGACGTGGGCGCCCTACCGCTTGGGGCCGAGCCGTTCCGGGTTGGTCCTGCGTGTGCACCGATCCAGCGGTAACGGACGTGTCAGGTCTGGCGCAGATACCTCGCGACCGCCTCGGGAAAATACTTCAGCACCGACGTGATGGGATTGGCAGCCACCTGCCCCAACCCGCAGATCGATGTCAGATACATCGTCTCCGCCAACTCCCCAATACCGGCCAGCCGTTCGCGCGAACAGGTATCGGCGCGGAGATCCGTGAGGATGTTAACGAGCTGCTGCGACCCCAGGCGGCAGGGCACACACTTGCCGCACGACTCGTTGCGATAGAACTCCACGCAGTTCAGTGCCTGCTCCACCATGTCGGCGCGGTCGCCGTAGACCACGAACGCGGCTCCGAGCATGCCGCGCACCGAGGCCAGCGTCTGCCAGTCGAGCGTCAGATCGAGGATGTCCAGGCCAGCCGCCCCCGCCGGCAAGCGCTCCTTGACGAACTTCTCCGGCAGATCGGCGGCCTTGATGAATGCGGGCAAGAAGCCGCCGGATGGCCCCGACGTGGCAATCGCCTTGAGACGCTGACCGTCGCGCACTCCGCCGGCGGTTTCCAGCACCAGTTCGCGCACCGTCTGCCCCAGCGGCACCTCGTAAGTCCCCGGCCGGTTGACGTCGCCACTGACCGACACAAAACGCAGTCCCGTCGCCCCGTTGACCCCCTGACCGCGATACCACGCCCCGCCGCGCAGCACGATCACCGGCACCCATGCCAGCGTCTCGACATTGTTGATGACCGTCGGCTGGCCGTACAGGCCGTGCGTCACCGGGAACGGCGGCTTGTTGCGCGGCTCGCCGCGGCGATCCTCCATCGCCTCCAGCAGAGCGCTCTCCTCGCCCTGGATGTAGCCGCCGGGACTGATGAAGACCTCCACCGGGAACGACCGCCCCGAGCCGAGCAGCTGCTCGCCGCACACGCCCGCCGCTTCCGCCTGGCGAATTGCCTCGCGGATCGCGTCGATCTCGTCGTGGTACTCGTGGCGAATGTAGACATAGCCGCGCGCGGCGCCGGTCACCAGACCCGCCGTCACCATCCCCTCGATGACGAGATGCGGCACGCGGCGCAGCAATTCGCGATCTTTAAAGGTGCCTGGCTCGCTCTCGTCGGCGTTGCAGATCACGTACTTGACCTCGCCCGGCGCGGAGCGCACCGCGGCCCACTTGCGCGCGGTCGGAAAGCCGGCTCCGCCCATGCCGCGCAGTTCGGCCGTCTCGATCTCGCGCAGCACGGCATCGCTGTCGCCTCCTTCGACCAGCCGCCGGACGACAGCGTAGGTCGGACGACCCTCATACGGATCGATCATCCAGCCGCACCTGGAGCGGTCGGCGTGCTGGCGCGGCAAAGGCCGCTTCGCTAACGCGGTCTCGATCTGTGTGCGAATCTCGGCCTCGGACAGACCGCGATAGACCTGATCATTGATGGATAGCACCGACGGAGCCCTGTCGCACTGGCCCAGGCACGACGCCCCGCTGACTCGGACCTGTCCCGGCGCCAGTTCGCCGGCGAGCGTTGCCAACGTGCGTCGCAACTCCGTGACGCCGCGGAGGTGGCAGACCATGTCGCGGCAGACGCGGACCTCGACGGCGGCCGGCGGCGTCAGGTGGTAGCGCGGATAGAAGCTGGCGAGTTCATGAACGCGGTGCAACGGTTCGTTGAGCCGGGCCGCGAGAGCGCGCAGCTCGTCCGCCGGTAAGTAACCACAGCGATCCTGAATCTCGTTGAGCGCTTGCAGGATCATCCGTTTCTCTCCTAACCTCGCCTCCGGGAGCGCGGGCGTCCCGCCCGCAAGTTCGCTCTCCCCGAAGCGGGCGAGACGCCCGCGCTCCCAGGTCTTCGATGGAGATTCTGGACAAATGTCCAAAAGTGCCCTTGCGTCCACGTACAGAGATTGTTCTAATACTCCATCAATTCCAGTTTAGGGTGGCCACCCTTTTGTGTCTGGGATGGAGCCGACGAGGCTCGAATATCGTTTATCGCCTTCAAGGACAAAGGGAGACTGCGATGAAGACGCGAACTCTGTTCGTCGTGCTGAACGCCGCCGGATTGTTCTGGGTGCTCAGCGGCCGGGAATTGGGGGCGGGCGACAAGAAGGACGGGGACAAGAAACCGTCCTTCGAGGAGATCATGGTGAAGCTCGGCACGCCCGGACCGAACCACAAGCTCCTGGAGCCGCTCATCGGCACCTGGAACTGCAAGGTGAAAATGTATATGGAACCGGGCAAGCCGCCCAGCGAATCGGAAGGGACCATCAAGCGCCAGTGGATCCTCGACGGCCGTTACATCCACGAGAACTATGCGGGTAGTTTTGGCGGAAAACCGTTCAAGGGCCTCGGCCTCGTCGGCTACGACAACTTCAAGAAAAAGTACACGGTGGTCTGGGTCGATTCGATGAGCACAGGCATCATGTTGACGACGGGCACCTACGATGGCAAGAGCAAAACCTTCACCTATCTTAGCAGCGAGGAGAGTGACCCCTATTTCGGAGGTAAAAAGACGAAGGGCCGGGACGTCCTGCGGATCCTCGACGCGGACAACCACGTCCTGGAAATGTACAAGCAAATTGAGGGTGCCCCGGAGTTCAAAATGATGGAGATCTCCTGCACGCGGAAGAAGTAACCCCACGCGCTGGTGGTCCGCTTGCGAGTTCGTCCTCATCTGCTAACAGCCCGTTGAAAAACCCCTCCCCCCGACCCCCTCCCCGCAACGGAGAGGGGGAGCAAAACAAAGTCCCCTTCTGCTCCCCCTCTCCGTTGCGGGGAGGGGGTCGGGGGGAGGGGTTTTGAAACCGCCTCTAACCCGGAAGCGGGCCAACAGCCCCAGGCTCCGACTCAAGGAGACGCTGAGCCGGTGCAGGTCGTTCGCCCTGCCTCACCTTGGCCGGCATTCTCGGCAGAGTCGGGTAGTTGTCCCAATTCCGTGCGATTCGTGGGCGGCACTTCGCTGGCGGCTGACGCCGGGCGCGTCATAATCTGGAAGAGGCAGCTGCTGAATTGCCGACATGGTAAGGTGGAAAGGCGGTGACGATGAGGTAAGTCGGTCTCTGCGGGAGTCGCGGCAGCGGTCCAGGGGCGGCGACGCCGGGCCGCGCCACCCTTCTGCTTGAGGGGACTCCCGAGGTTGCCGCGCAACCTCCGCCGGCAGTTCACGGTCCCGTCGGTGCTGAACTACGTTTCGGGACAAGAGAGGATCACTCGGAGACAGCGACCGCGTTGCCGGCCCTGCGGGGCCTGGGAACCCCCGTCCCTGACGCGACGCCTCGGCCCGTCACCCCTGCCGGCCGGGCGCGCGTCGGGTCTTTTTCCCTCCTGCCCTCATTTCAGCTACATTTGCGACCGCTTGACCCCTGTTGCACTGCCGTTTATCATCGACCCTAAGAAGGTTGGTGCGCTGGCTTATGCTCGGAGGTTTCAACTCATGCGATGGTTCCGACCCGGACTTCTGACCCCAGCCGTGCTGGCAGGTTTGCTGTCAATCCTATCACCAGGAACGGCCTATGCGCAGAAAGCCGCGGCCCCAGTGCCGGTCGAGTTCCCCACCGCGGATTCCGTCACTCTGAAAGGGCACTGGTATCCCAGTGGTCAGGGGAAGGAGGCGCCGGTAGTCCTGCTGCTGCACGCTTTCGGCGAGGACAGCAAGAAGACCGAATGGTTGAACTTGGCCAAGGCCCTCCAGGAGAGAGGGTACGCCGTGCTGCGTTTCGATTTCCGCGGCCACGGCGACAGCGATACGATTTTCCCGGGCATCCCGAACCCGACGATGCCCAAGCTAAGCCAGCCGGGCTTCTGGGACCAGAAGGAGAACCAGGCTGGCCTCCGTACTTTCGTTGCGAGCCCGAAAATCCGCAAGGTGACCACCATCTCTTTCAAGGATTTCAAGCCCGACTACCACCGCATCCTGGCCAACGACATCGCCGCGGCCAAGGTCTTCCTTGACGAGAAGAACGACGCCGGCGAATGCAACACGAGTAATCTGATCCTGATTGGCGTCAAGGAGGGGGCGACGCTCGCTGCTCTCTGGCTCAACGGCGAATATTCCCGCTACCGGATGCTGGGCAAGTTCCAGGTCGTGCCAGCCGCAGGCGGCACTCTGAAAATCCTTGGCGGCCAGCCGGACACCACCGCCGGCTCGGAGGGCAAGTGCGTCACGGCGGCGGTCTGGCTGAGCCTCAGTCCGACGCTCGGCGACAAAAACGTCAACCCCGGCGCCATGCTCCGCACAGCGGGCGGGCCGAACAAGGTGCCGATGCTGTTCCTCTATGGCAAGGGCGAGGGCAAGGGAAAACAGGCCTCGGAAGGTGCTCTGAAGACCATCACCAAGGGCAACAACCCAAAGGATTTCCCCTTCACGCTGGCGTACGAGGTTTCCAGCGCTGCCGCCGACAAACTCTCCGGCGTCCAGCTGTTGCAAAAGCCGCTGGGCATGGTCAAGGAGATCACGGGCTATCTCGACAAGGCGCAGGAAGGGAAGAACCCCAAATGGAAGGTGCGGCAGGACAAGACGGACACGTACGCCTGGGTCATTAACGGCCAACCATACCCGTTGGTCTCGCGGCCGAATGGCACGCTGATGCCCCTGTTCAGCCGCTACGTGGCGTTTCTGCACTACCAATGATCTGCGGCGAGCGGAGCGGGTTACGAATCCTTGTGGGGGTGGGAAAAACGAGCGGCGGGGTTTATCCCCGCCGTCTGGGAGTGCCGACGGCGGGGATAAACCCCGCCGCTCGTTTGCGGGCTCGGGTCGAGCCAGGCGGCGCTACGTCGGCTTTGGGGCCGTTTCGCGAACGAACTCCTGAGCCCGGCTGACAAGGGCCTGGCACACCGCCAACGAGGGCCGCACACGCGCGAACTTCGCCAGGTCGCAGCGCGCGAGCAATTCGCCCAGCAACGTCTGATGGGCCGGGGTCAGCGCTGAGGACGCGCTCACCGCGGCCAGGAACTCCGCCGTCGTCTGCCGCTGGGCCGGGATCTGGAAACGCTTCTCCAGATAACGCCGCACCACGCTCGACAGCGCCGTGTGGTAGCGCTCGATCTCAAGTGCGGTCGCCGGCGACTCGGCCGCAAGCCTCTCCAGTTCCTGCAGCGCCCACTGATCCGGCGGCAACGGCGGCCGCCGCGTCGTACCACGTCGTCCCAAGATAATCGCCAGCACCCCCGTCGCCACGCCCCCAAGACCCAGAGCGACCCACAACAGCCACGAGCCACCTGTCTCGACGCGCGGCAACTCTTCGATGGCGGTGATGTCGCGCGCCGCCGACGGCTCGGCGACCTTGATGCGCGTCTGGACATGCACGGTCAGGGGCGGCGTGCGCCATTCGCCATCGTCGATGCGGTAGCGCAGCGACGGCAACGTCAGGGAATGCTTGCCGGGCTGCAGCGGTGTGAGCAGGAACTCCTGCTCCCACACGCGCGCGCCGCCTTCCACCGTCCGCTCCGTTGGCGGCGACTGCGGTTCGAGTGCCAGAAACTCCGTTCCCTTCACCTTGTCGAGAAGTTCTGCCCTGTCGGCGCGCACGGTCAGCTTCACCTCATCGGACAAACGCAGTTCAAGCGGCGGTGCGCCTCCCACTGCGGCGGGCAGCCAGCTGACGGCGAGCAGCACCACGAGCCCGAAGCGCAAGCGCGGGACAAAGAGGCTCATAGCTTCCTCAGGCGACGTTCGCGCAGGCGAAAGAAGCGGATCAGGGCGTCGAGGTGGCCGCCGTCGGTCGAGACCTCGATCAGGTCCACGCGCGCCGACTTGGCCAGGCGGCGCAGCTGCTCGCGGCGTTGCCGGGCGGCCTCGGCGTAGGCGGTGCGAACCTCGCGACTGGAGGTGTCCAGCAGGAAGTGGGCACCCGTTTCGGCGTCCTCCAGCTGCACCAGTCCGACCGCCGGCAATTCCTCTTCGCGCGGGTCGGCGATGGGCACGGCGATGAGGTCGTGTCGCCTGCCGGTGTGCTTGAACGCGCGCTCGTAGCCGGAGTCGAGGAAGTCGCTCATCAGGAAGATGATCGCTCGGCGGTGCAGGACGCGGTTGACGTAGTCGAGGCCCTCGCGAATGCTGGTGCGGCGGCCCTGCGGTTGGAAGAAGAGTACATCGCGGATCAGGCGCAGAACGTGGCGCGTGCCCTTGCGCGGCGGCACGAAACGCTCGACCTTGTCCGTGAAGCCGACGAGCCCGACGCGATCGTTGTTGCTGATGGCGCTGAACGCCAGGACCGCGGCCAACTCGGCGGCGACCTCGCGTTTTTGCTGCAGCCGCGTGCCGAACTGGTTGCTGCCGCTGCAGTCGATCAGCAGCACGACGGTCAGTTCGCGCTCCTCGACGAAGCGTTTGATGAAGGGGTGGCCCATGCGGGCGGTGACGTTCCAGTCGATAGCGCGGATGTCGTCGCCGGGTTGATACTCGCGCACTTCCTCGAAGGCGATGCCGGTGCCCTTGAAGACGCTGCGATACTCGCCGCCGAGGAGATCTTCAACGGCGCGGCGTGCTCGCAGCTGAAGGCGGCGGACCTGGCGAATGACTTCACGGGGGAGCATGTCAGGATGACAAGGTGACAAGGTGACAAGGTGACCAGCAGATAGGATATCATCTCAACCTTCGACCGGGTATGGCCGATTCACCTTGTCACCTTGTCGCCT
>DASPXY010000571.1:0-6287 GCA_035637055.1 Gemmataceae bacterium
ACAGCGCCAGCCAAAGTTTCACCTGGACCGTGAAACCTTCCCTGGCGGCCTACATCGTGGTCCACGACCGGACTTTGGCCACCCCTGACTTCTGGTACACTGCGGGCGAGCAGGTGGGCTTGCTGGATAAGGACAGCCACCCCGAAGGTGGCTCGCTGACAGTCACGGCCGTCAACGGTCAGTCATTCACCTTCGACGTGCCGATCAGCCTTCCTTCTGGGGCGATGCTGACGATCGCGGAGGATGGCAATTTCACCTACACACCGCCGGCCTCCTTTGTGGGGGTCGATTCCTTCGCCTACACCGTCAGCGACGGCACCGTGTCTACGACTGCTGTGGCCACCATCAACGTGATCAATCGCTTGCCGGTTGTGACGGACCAGACCTTCACCATCACCCACGACCAACCCTTCCATGTCGATGCCCCCGGACTGCTGAGCAGCGCCAACGACGCGGATGGCGACCCGATGATAGCCGTGCTGGTTTCCAGCCCGGCCCACGGGACCATCACACTCCAGGCGGACGGCTCCTTCGACTACACTCCGAATGCTGGCTTTGCTGGCGTTGACTCGTTCGTCTACCGTGCCGCCGACGGGTTCGGTCAGTCCGCCCTCCCGGCGACCGTGACGATTATCGTGGATCACAGTGCGCCAGTCGCTGCGGAGGACGCCTACAGCATCTCCAGTTCGGATACGACCACCGTCACCGCGGACATTGGCGTGCTGACGAACGATGAGGACTTCGAGGATCCGATTTCGGCGGTTCTGGTGCAGGGGCCGGCGCACGGCACGCTCGTGCTGCACGCCGATGGCTCGTTTGCGTACACGCCGGGAGCGGATTACACCGGCGATGACTCCTTTGTCTATGTGGCGACCGACGGTTCTCTGAATTCGGCCCCGGCAAGGGTGTATCTCGAAGCGGGCCTGTTTGCCCAGAAGGACGTTTATGACGCCACCCACGATCAGCCTTTGATCATGGACGCCGACGGTGGCGTCCTCGCCAACGACTTCGTCCCGGACATGATAAGCCCCACTGTGGTCCTTGTGAGCGGCCCCGCCTCTGGGTCGCTCACCCTCAACGCCGACGGCAGTTTCAGCTACACGCCAGGGGCGCATTTTACAGGGGTGGACACGTTTACGTACCAGATTTCGGACGGTCAGGGGCTGCTGTCCAACGTCGCTACGGTCGGCTTGCATGTGGCCGACCAGGCCCCGCTGTTGATGATGCCTGCCTACCCTTACGAAGGGCAGGCCGACACGCTCTTGACGGTCGCGGCCGCCGATGGCCCACTCGCCAGCGCGTACGACCCGGAGGGCGACTCCGTGCAAGCGGTCTTGGTCCAGGGACCGGCACATGGCACCCTCAACCTGGCCCCCGACGGCGGCTTCCAGTTCCAGCCGGCGCCGGGTTTCGTGGGCCAGGATGGTTTCTGGATGCGACCTTTCGATGGCGTGGTCGGCGGCGGTGCCTTCTTTGTCGGGATCGACGTGCGTGCGGCCATCCGGGATGTGGCTGGCCTCTTTGTGCCGGACCTGACGCCGGTGCCCGGGGGACCAGCGATTACCATCGCCGGCGGCATCGAGTATTTCACAGCGGCGCCGGTACGGATCAACCGCCCGGTGCGTGCTGCCGTCGTCGAGTTGATCTGGCGCAATCCCTTGCTGGGCTGGCCGATCCGGATGATGCGCACCGTGACGAGCGACAGTGGAGGTTACGCCTTTACCATCCGCCCGGGAGCGGTCGCTCCTGGCAGTCTGTTCGTTCTCGTCTGGAGCGTGTCGGCGCCGCCTAATTCCCCCCTTCCCACCGTCCCGTCCAAGCGGGCAGTCGGCGTCTTCGACGTGAATCTGGGCATTCCCGGTTTGCCGGTGGTGCTCAACCCGCGCGTCGGGGTGGCCCCGGCCGGCCTGGGAGGGTTCTTCTTCCCGCTGATGACGGGCAGCCTGGTCAACTCGAGGCCGTACTCCCAGACGGCCGTGGTGCCGGGGGGGCTGGCGGCGAACACGACGGTGAACATCGCGATCGGCAATGCGACGGCGGACGACAAGGCATTCTGGACGTTCGACGCGGCCATCACTGCCAGCCGGGCGCAGGCCAACCTGAACTTCGTCGATCCGGGCTGGGCGCTGCTCGCCTTCCACAACCTCTTCCCCACGTCGGTCACGCCGCCGGTCCTGAACATGCCGCTCATCAAGTTGAGCGACTTCGATGACTTTGACACGATCATCCACGAGTACGGGCACTTCGTGCAACACACGAGCAACTTCTTCCCGTTCACCCCGTTGATGTACCTGGCGCACGTGCTGGGCAACCCGTTCGGAGCACCGGCGGACCACCCGGGTGAGGGCAACTTGCGCCTGATTTACCCGACCACGTGGGCGCGGCGCGTGGACGAGTTGGCCTTCTCGGAGGGATGGGCCAACTTCTACAGCGTCGCGGCCCAGTCGCTGGACGGTAGTATACCCTCGGCCATGTGGGGCAACCAGGTGGTCTCTACGAATGGACGCGGCAGTGAGTCGGGCGACCTGCTGTTCGAGAGAAAAAATGTTGAAAATGCGCCTGCCCCCTTGGCCAACGGAGCCCGGAACGACGCCAATTTCGGGGAGGACGACGAGATGACGGTCACGCGCGTCCTGTGGGATCTGTTTGACCCGGTGGGTGGAGCAGCAGAGCCCCAAGACCGGATCGAACTGGGGCTCCAGGGGGTGTTCAACTTGTTGGTGCGGCCGGTGCCCGCGCAGATGACCCCTGTCTTCACATTATCCGACCTGTCGAACAAACTGCTGGCGCAACGTCCCAACCCGGCCAACAAGGTTGACATCGGAGCGATCTTTGAATTGAATAACGTCTCGCCCACGGGGTTGGGGGTGCAAATCGGCGGGGCCAATGTCCAGGCGATCGGGCAACTCGATGGGCGCATCCCCACCTTCGTCTGGACGGTCCCCCAAGGGGAACGCCGAAATTTCAGTACCCACGAACTGCTGGACGTGTTCAACGTGAGCGTTTTCAACGCGAACTACACCGTGGAACTGCTCACCTCCGGCCCAGGGCGAACGCATTAAAATGCCTATCGATGGGCGAAGATCCGATAGGCAATGCCTATACCCAATTGCAGAAAATCCAGGAAAAACCGAAGTGACATAGGTATGTCACCAATTACAATTGCCACCATGTCATTGGTTTTAAAGCCCCTGAGACGCAGCATTGTTTCCGTAACTCGTGCCTGCCCAAGGAGTTACTTGTGCGTTCGCCCTGCCTCCGGCCCGATTTCCACGTTGTTCGCTGCACCGGCCGTCCCAGTTGTCGTGGACAACGGTCTGGACGCGGCTGGTATACCCGCGCGACCCGTGATCCTGAGTTGGACGCCGCCTGCCGCCGCGTGGGCTGCGGTGCTGGCTGTCCCCGAAGTGAAACACTTGGTCGTGACCGGCAGACGCTCGACGGTCGCATTCCTCCCGCTTCTGACAGGCCCATACTGGAGCGATGCCTTCGACTTTACCATCCTCCCAGAGGTCGCGGCCTGAGATGCACTTGCTCGCGACTGGGGTGCATTCGGTGGCAAGGAGTAAAGTGATGATGGAGATCGAAATGCGAATGCTACGCGAGAGATCTGTGTCGAGGCGGAAACTGCTTCTGGTATCTCTCCTTGGTAGCCTCGGCGTTGTGGCCGCCACATATGGGGCGGCGTTGCTATTACTGAAGCGGGGTGAGTCCCCCGTCCCCCAAGATCCCCCGCCTCTCCGGGGTCTGGACGGGCGCTTCACCGTCGTGGATTTGCCGCATAGCGGCGTGGTGCAGTGCCTGGCCTTCTCCCCTGACGGCAAGTACCTCGTCGCCGGCTCGCAAGAAACCGGGATTGGCTACCGCGTCAAATGGGAGGGCGACCTGAAAGTCTGGGACGTGGCCAGCAAGGCGGAGGTCAAGTCGCTGCGCTTCCCGCAGTGGGTCTTGACCGTCTCCTTCAGCCCCGATGGCAAGCTCCTCGCCATCGCCTGCGCCAGTAAGAACGTCGCCGCGCCGCCCGGTCACCTGGGCTACGTGCCGCGGCCAGGGCAGGTGAAGGTCTTCGACTTTCCGGCGATGCGCGAGAAACTGAGCCTGGACTTCGAGCCGCACGTCGAGTCGGCCTACTTCTCCCCCGACGGCAAGAAACTCGCGGTGGTGCGCACCTGCAAGCAGGACACCTACGGCCCTGCCGAGGCCATGATCCTCGACGTGGACAACCCCGAGCAGAAAGTCGTCCTGCCAACGGCGTGGGCGCTGCCAGCAGTCGCCTTTTCCCCTGACGGCACCGAACTCCTGGTCGGGGATTACAACCAGCGGCAGCGTTACCAGAGCACCATCAAGGTCTACGAGACGGCGACGGGCAAGTACAGGTTCACCGTGGGCAGCAAGCTCCAGCCCGGGCACCAGATGGAGGTTACCCGCGACGGTATCCTCGTTCTCGTGGAAACGGGCGCCCTGTCCTTCTACGATTACCGCAACAACAAGGACGTGCCCGCACTCCAAAAACAGTTGTACCGCTGGCTCCCTCCCCGTTCGGGGGCATGCGTGCGCTGGGTCGCGCTCTCGGCGGACAAGCGTTACCTGCTCGCCACGGCCGGCAAAGGCCGGCGCTCGCAAACCGCCCGAGTGCTGCTAGAGGATTTCAAGACGGGGGAGTTCGTCACCGTGTTCCACGACCCAGGTTTGGAGGTCGAACTTACGCCCTGTGCCCTGGCGCCGGACGCGCGCACGTTCGCGGTGGGCACGGACTTCTTCCGCGGCTTGGGGGGCAAGGAGGACGACCCTATGCGCGGCCACGTCCTCCTCTTCCAGCGCAAAGCGCCGGGAGTCCATGCGAACCCGTAGTGTATGCCGCGGAGGCACCGTGTCGAGCAGCAAACTGCTACCGTTATCCCTGCTTGGCAGCCTCGGTTTCGTGGCCGCCATCGCTGCTGCGGCCTTCCTGTTGCTCCGGCAAGAGCAGCCCCCGGCAGTTGCTCGGACGCCGGCCATCCGAGGGCTAGATGGGCGCTTCAGCGTGGTGGATCTGCCGCACAGCGGCGTCGTACAGTGCCTGACCTTCTCCCCGGACGGCAAGTACCTCGTCGCCGGCTCAAAGCAGACCGGCAACCATACGGCGCTGCACTGGGATGGGGAGTTGAAGGTGTGGGACGTGGCCACCAAGGCAGAGGTGAAAGCGCTGCGCTTCGCGCAGTGGGTCTTGACCGTCTCGTTCAGCCCCGATGGCAAGCATCTGGCCGTCGCCTGCGCCAGCAAGAACGTCGCCGCTCCACCCGGCTTCATGGGCTACGTGCCGCGGCCAGGACAGGTGAAAGTCTTCGGCTTCCCCGAGATGCGGGAGCAGCTGAGCCTGGACTTCGAGCCGCACGTCGAGTCGGCCTACTTCTCCCCCGACGGCAAGAAACTCGCCGTCGTGCGTACCCGCAAGCAGGACACCTACGGCCCCGCCGAGGCCCTGATCCTCGATGTGGCGAACCCGGAGCAGAAAATCGTCCTGCCAACGGCATGGGCGGTGCCGGCGGTCGCCTTTTCCCCTGACGGCACCGAACTCCTGGTCGGGGATTACAACGAGCGGGACCGATATCGCAGCGACATCAAGGTCTACGACACCGCCACAGGGAAGTACAAGGCCACCGTGGGGGGGAAAATGCTGCCTGGGCACCACACGCAGGTCACGCCCGACGGCATCCTCCTCGTGGTCGAGCGGGCCATCATGTCCTTCTACGATCTGGGCAAGAAGGAGGTGCCGATGGACCTGCTGCAAGCGCAGCTGACTCACTGGGTGCCGCAAGGACGCGGGGCATGCCTGCGCTGGGCGGCTATCTCGCCGGATAAGCGCTACCTGCTCGCCACGGCGGGGATGGGGCGGCGCTCGCACGATGGCCGGGTGCTGTGGGAGGACCGGCAGGCCAAGGAACTGGTCACGGTCTTCCACGACCCAGCCTTGGAGGTCATGCGCACGCCCTGCGCCTTGGCCTCCGACCCGCGCATGTTCGCGGTGGGCACGGACTTCTTCCGCGGTCTGGGCGGCAAGGAGACGGACCCCATGCGCGGTCACGTCTTGCTCTTCCAGCGCAAGGCGCCGTGAAGTGGAGAGACCATGTCCAGGAGCAAACTATTGCTCGGCAGTTTGGCGGTAGCTCTCAGTCTCGGGGCTGTGACCGTGGGCACAACCTTGCTCCTCTTGCGGGAGGCTCCGCCCGCGGCGCCGGCAGCGGTGCCGCCCTTGCGCGGGCTGGACGAGCGTTTCGACGTGGTGGATCTGCCGCACAGCGGCCTTG
>DASPXY010000572.1:0-4764 GCA_035637055.1 Gemmataceae bacterium
TGGGTCGGCAATGTTGCCACGAACGTAAAGCCTTCTGCCGCAAGGATCGCCGAAGAGCGCCGAAATGTCGGCGCTGAGCGGCAAGTCCGATTGCCCGTTGAGGTTGCGGCGTTGTCGGCAACATTGCCGACCCACCACCCAGTTCTTCGAGCGATTGGTGGTAGAACTGCTGGTGGCGATGGGCTACGGTGGCTCCCTCGTTGACGCCGGCCAAGCCATTGGGCGTACCGGCGACGGTGGCATCGACGGGATCATCAAAGAGGACAAGTTGGGGCTGGACGTTGTGTGCATCCAGGCGAAGCGATGGAAGGATACGGTTGGTCGCCCAGACGTGCAAAAGTTCGCCGGGAGCATGGAGGGCTTCCGGGCCAGGAAGGGCGTGCTGCTGACGACCTCGGCTTTCTCGAAGGAGGCCGAGGAGTATGTCAACCGCATCGAGCGGAAGATCGTCCTGATCGCCGGGAGGCGGCTGGCCCAATTGATGATCGACCATGACATCGGTGTCGCAACCGCCCGTGCCTATGTCGTGAAGAAGGTCGATCTGGATTACTTCGAGGAGGAAGGGAGTTGATAACGCTCACCCTGGCGGCGGAAAACGTGGCCGAGGGGCTGCGCCCCATCCTGGCGTACTTGCGGGGGATGTGGAGTTGAGGCGACCCCGCGGCTGAACGCCCCGCGAGTAGTCGGCCTCGCCGAGTGTGCGGCGGGCCAAATGGGAACCGGCCGCGCAAGCAACCCAGGCTAATCCCGTCCTCGACCGCTTCCGCTCCCTGCTCGGTTGGTGACGGTAGCCTCGACCTGGACGGACCCATGACCAAGCGCTTGTACTTCGCGGCCGTGGCGCTGTACCTCCTGATGCTGGCCTTCCTGCTAACGAACTGGCTGGTGTGGTGGCACGGCGTCTCCGGATCAGTAGGCCGGCACAGCGAGTCGCCCGAGCAGTGCCGCAGCTCGAATCGTCGAGTGCATCTCCAAGGCGGTCGCCGCTGAACCACTCGGACCCGTCGTCGCCGGAACGAATTGCTTGCCTGACTACGCTCGCTTGGCCATGCTGCCTGCCTGTGGAAGGGATTCGGAACACCGTAACAGGGAGCGGCTTCTTCAGCGACGTGACGACGCGATGCAGTTCAGCAGTCCAGAACGTTTCATCTTTACACCGATCGTTGAAAGTTTTACCTTTAGTTGCCACTTCTCCATCGTGCCAGCTTTTCTGCAATTTCGTCTCAAATCCTTGTCGGGTAAACCCTTAATCCTGAATTGTCGAGCCAGTTGACATCACGGCGCCGGGTTTGCAACTACTGCGGACGAGTTCGTCCATCGTTTTATTACTCATGGCACGGAGGCCAGTGATGAGCGGAGTTTCCCTGTACTACGACCCGATGGACACGCAGCCACAGACACTCGCACCCCTGATCGATGAGATGATGGTAGCCGACGCACGCGCCGGACTCACGCCGTCGCAGATGGTCGAGCGGAAGCTGGTCTTCCTTCTCAGGGCCACTCCGCTGCCCGTGAGTTGCCTGCAAATGCCCAGCGCCTCCCGGGCGCTTTGACCTGTCCGCGGCGCCGGGGCCAACCCGCGGCGTCATGGGCCGCCCGCTTCCTCTCCCGGCGGCCTTCTGCCTGTTCCTACTGCCCCTGAGTCAGGGATAGCCCGGGCTCAGGTGGGTAGCGGGCGGCCCAACCCGGTGTTGGCGGTCAGGCCGTACCAGGTCGGGCCGAAGTGCGAGCGAGCGGTGCAGCTTGACCCTGTTGGCTGAACTGGACAGCGCGTCAAGCCGCGCCGCTCGCCGAGTTGTTGCCTCCGCCGGCCCGTGGCTCGCCCTTGCTGGAACCCCCCGAAACGGGACTCAAGACGAGGCATCGGAACCATGAGGGCAAGGAAGGACTCCAACGGCTTCAGCGCCGAATTCCGGCTAATCCTCCGGAGCGCTCGCCAGGTGTGGCACCTGGGCCCCCACCGCCACAAGGCAGCGCTCGGCGCGGCCGTCCTGGTCATGGCGGTCACCAGCGCTTGCTGCGTCGCCATCCCACAGTTGCTGGGCCGCCTGGTCGATCGGGTGCAGTCCGGCGTGCTGCAGGGTTGGTCCGGCGACGCCATCTACCGCACGGCCGCCTGGTCCCTCGGCCTCCTCGCGCTGCTCTATTTCATCCGTGAGGGACTCCACGTCCTTCGCCGCTACCTGGTGGAGAACACCTGTACCCGCGTCAGCCGCGACATGAGCGTCCAACTGGTCGCCCACCTGCTGAAGGTCGATCTGGCCACCTTCACCCAGGAGAAAGTTGGCGCCCTGCACGGGCG
Source organism: Gemmataceae bacterium (assembly GCA_035637055.1). GTDB lineage: Bacteria > Planctomycetota > Planctomycetia > Gemmatales > Gemmataceae > DASPXY01. The sequence continues at coordinate 2,303 of DASPXY010000572.1, forward strand.
CATTTTCCGCAGCGTGGACGGCTTCGTCCGCTTCCTGCGCGTCGGCTTCCTCGACTTCTTCCCCGCTCTCATGACGGGCGCCTTCGCCCTGACCGCCGTCCTCGGCAAGGAGCCGTTCCTCGGACTCGTCATGCTCGGCGTCATCCCGGTGTCGGTGTTCCTCACGGTCCGGCAGCTGATCTCCCAGAAGGGCGTGCGGCTCGACCTGCTCCGGGCGTGCGAGGATATCGACGGGGCGGTCGTCGAGCAACTCGGCGGCATCGAGTACATCCGCGCAGCCGACACGCACCGGCAGGAGGTCGCGCGCCTCGCCCACGCGACCGAGCGGCGCCGCAAGAAGGAGATTCGCCACCACTTCCAGATGTCCCTGTTCGGCTGCGGCAAGGCCCTCAACGAGGCCTTCTTCCACCTGCTGGTCATCGCCTGCGCCATCTACTGCGCGGCCAGCGGGACCATCAGTTTTGGCGACGTGCTGACGCTCTCGATGCTGTTCCTGAACGTGATGACCCCGCTGAGCGAGATCCACCGCGTGCTGGACGAGGGCCACGAAGCCAGCCTCCGCGTCGGCGACCTGCTCGAGATGCTCGCCGAGCCTGTGGACAGGTCCTTTGCCATAGCCGCCCGGCGCGAACCGCGTCTCGAGCCGGGCCAACCGGTGATCGAGGTGGACGCCCTGCGCTTCCATTACCGCACTCCGGACGGTCAGGTCCGACGCGCCCTGAACGGCGTCTCGCTCTCGATCCGCCACGGCGAGACAATCGGCGTGGCCGGCCGCTCGGGCTCGGGGAAATCGACCTGGCTGAAGTGTCTGCTGCGGTTGCCCCACCCCGTCGCCGGAACGGGCATGCTCGGCGGCGTCCCGCTGGAGGCCGTCACCCGGGAGGATATCGCCCGGTTGATCGGCTACGTCGGCCAGACGCCGTTCGTGTTTGCCGGCAGCATTGCCGAGAACATCGCCTACGGCAACGACGGCGTGACGCGAGAGGACATTCGCCGCGCCGCCAGGTTGGCCCACCTCGACGAGGAAATCCTGGCGATGCCGGGCAGTTACGACGCCGCGGTGACCGAGCGCGGCTCGAACCTCTCGGGCGGCCAGCGGCAGCGGCTGGCAATCGCCCGCATTCTGCTCAAGAACCCCCCGATCCTCATCCTCGACGAGGCCACGTCGGCGCTGGACAACATCAGCGAGCGGCACGTGCAGCGCTCGCTGGGGCTGACCAGCGCGGACCGTACGACCATCCTGGTGGCGCACCGGCTGACCACACTGCGCGACGCGGACCGCATTGTCGTCTTCGACAACGGGCAGATCATCGAAACCGGCACGTTTGACGAGTTGGTGCGGCGCGGCGGCGTGTTCACCGAACTGGTGATGTCAGCGGAGCACGGCGTCCTGGCAGACGCGGCGCCTCCCCAGGTTCCTGTCGCGGCTTAGCAGCCGTTTCAAAACCCCTCCCCCGGCCCCTCCCCGCAACGGAGAGGGGTCAGAGCCAGCGGTTTTCCTCCCCTCTCCGTTGCGGGGAGGGGCCGGGGGAGGGGTTTTGAAACGGCCGCTTAACCTGGCGCTCAGGGGCTCAGGTTTTCGTCGCAGTAAACGTGCCGGTCGTCGCTGGAAAACACGGGCAGTTCCCCATCCTGCGAGATGACGAAGGCGATGGCATTCGGGACCGCCTTGCAAAGCAGAAAGGCGGAGCGGTGTCGGTGTCCGAACCGGGCAAGCAACTGCTCTTCCGCGAGCGGAGCACCGGTCCGCGAATCCACGTACGTGCGGGGCGATCCAAGCGCCGCCCCCGTCTCAATGGTGCCGCCAAAACCATGCACCGTCATCTGCCGGTCAAGCACGACACAGCCATCATGGGCGGACAGATGCCCGACAGACGCCGCAGTCGACCAGACCTGGTGCCGGCGGACGCGGGTTTGTTCCAGAGCGTCGGCGGCAAGGTTGCTTCCAAGGAGGCGGTGGGTCCGCGCCAGCGCGAGCCATAGTTTGGCGAGTTCGTCCCCCAGCGCGAGGGGCTGCGTTGGATACCTCAGCTCAAGAGGCGCCCGCCGAGGGTCCGGGACGACCACGAACGCGCCCCCGTGGCGCAGGCGAACCGCCTCGCGCAGCAGGTGCGACCAGAGAGCCCGCACGTCCGCGCCGGGGACAATCAGACTGCGGAGGTTCCAGTCCCTGTCCTGCGCGGTGCATCGTGCCGTCAGGTCCTCCGTCAGTTCTTCGATCCACCGATCCACCTCTCCGGCGGAAGCGACCCAGCTGTAGGCGAGGATCCGATTGGCCCGCAGGGTATATTCTGCCCTGCCTTCGCAGACCCGCAATTCACCCGGAGCCAGGATCTGCACCTGCAACCCTCCCACAGTCCCGGTCCACCCGCGCGGCATACCCAGGAGCGGCCGGCTGGCGTCCGTGGCATCCAGCAAACTGATCCCGATACAGGCCAGATCGTCCGCCGTTTCTTCCACCA
>DASPXY010000573.1:0-2826 GCA_035637055.1 Gemmataceae bacterium
CGGCAACGGCCGCCGGTGCCGATCAGGCCGAGGTGGATGCGCTCGTTGGCGCCCTGGGCAGCAAAGCCTGGAGCGGCCAGGGTTGCGGCCGCTGCGGTGACGGTGGAGGCGTGGAGGAACGATCGCCGGGAAACAGTGCGATGCGCCGACATGGAAGGATCTCCTTGCGTTGGGAAGGACGGCACCTTGACGCCGACCGGGCGCGCGCTCAGTATAGGCTAAGGATCGACTTTCGCAAGCAACTTCACCCTAATCGCCCCCCGTGGAGGATCTCAATGAGACGACTCTCTCTCTGGACGACACTGCTGGCGCTGTCCGCCCCGGCGTCCGTGCTGGCCCAGGACAAAACCATCACGCTCACCATCACTGCCGGCAAGCACGCCTGCGAAAACACGCCGATCTGTGTGCCGCTGACTGTCCCGAGAGAATTCGCACACCGAACCGACATCTCCTTGACGGGCGACGAGGCCTTCCAACTCATCGGGCAACTAACCCTCCCGGGGCTCACCACCGCGCACATCAAGTCTGCGGATGTCCACCTGCTCCGCCGCGATCTTCACGTGCTCGTCAAGCACCTCGCGGCGGGAGCGACAGCCAAGTTGTCCCTCCACTTCGGCAAGGAGGTTCTCTCCCTCAACCGCTTCAACTGGAGTGGGAAACCAGGTGAATACCTCGAACTGAGGTTCGGCTTGGATCCGAAAACGGTTCGCCCGATGCTCCGCTACATGCACAAAGACTACGACACCTCCACGGCCGAGGCGCGTGACCGGACTTACAAGGTCTTCCATCACCTGTATGATCCGGCAGGCAAACGGCTTGTGACCAACGGCGGCCAGACAGACCTGCAGCCGGGAGAGACGAAGAAACTGTTGTACCCGCACCACCGTGGCCTGATGTTCGCCTACATGCGCTGCACCTACGGTGAGGGCAAGAGTACCACCGCTGACACCTGGCACGCCAAGCCTGGGGACACCCACCAGTCGCACATGGCCTTCGTGGTTCCCGAGGAGGCCGGCGCCCTGCTGGGACGTCATTGCGTTCTGGTGGACTGGCACGGTCCCAAGAAGGAAGTCTTCGCCAAGGAAGAGCGCGAATTGACCGTCTACAACGTGCCGGGCGGCACTCTTGTGGATTTCACCTCACGGCTGAAGACGACGGGCGGCACGGTCAAGCTGGATGGCGACCCGCAGCACGCCGGCTTCCAGTTCCGCGCTTCCAACGACGTCGCCGACAAGACCGCCAAGCAGACGTACTACGTCCGTCCCGACGGCAAGGGCAAGCCGGGGGAGACGCGCAACTGGGAGCCGAAAACGAAGAAAGGTCCGATCAATCTGCCGTGGGATGCCCTGAGCTTCGTCCTCGACGGCAAGCGCTACACGGTCGCGTATCTCAATCACCCGAGCAACCCCGGCGAGTCGCGCTGGAGCGAGCGCGACTACGGCCGCTTCGGCTGCTACTTCGCCTACGACCTGACACCGGAGCGGCCGCTGGTCGTCAACTACCGCATCTGGCTGCAAAACGGGGAAATGACTGTCCCCGATGTGGCGGCGCTGCACACGAACTTCGTCGAACCGCCGAAGGTGACGGTGAAGTAATGTCCTGGTCTTCCCGCTTGCGGGTTAGCGCTTCTTTCAGAACTAACCCGAAGCGTCAGCGAGGACGGTCCTCGCTGACGCTTCGGGTTAGTAACCGAGGTTGTGATACCACTTCTTCGCGTTTTGTGTGCTAACCCGCAAGCGGGAAGCGGTGTTACAGACTTGTTACTTGTAGAATCCGCTCCTCCGTCACATCATAACACCTCAGTAGACTCGCCGATCTGGGGTGGAGGAGGCGGAGATGAACTTTCAAGTCGGCATCGGGTCCGCCTGTCTGGCGGCGCTGCTTCCGCCCATCGCCCTCGCACAACCGGCCAAGGCCCCATCGCCTGCCGTCAAGGCGCAGGCGATCCTCAAGGTGTACTGCCACCGCTGTCATGGTGAAAACGGCTCCGCAAAGGGGAAATTTAGCTACGTGCTCGACCGCGACAAGCTCATCGCGCGCGGCAAGATCGTCCCCGGCAACGCGACCGAGTCGGAACTATATCAGCGGGTGCAGAGCGGCGAGATGCCGCCCTCCGGCAAAAACCCCCGCCCCAGCAAGGACGACATCGCCACCCTGCGCGAGTGGATCGAGGCAGGCGCGTCCGCCCTCGAAACCGCGGTGGCGCGGCGTGAGTTCCTCCCCGAGAGCGCCGTGCAGCGGCTCATCCTTGCCGACCTGCAAGCGGTCGAGCCGCGGCACCGCCAGTTCGTCCGCTACTTCACCCTCGCGCATCTCGCCAACGAGGGACTGCCCGAGAAGGATCTGCAGACGACACGGCAGGCCCTGAGCAAATTGGTCAACAGTTTGTCGTGGCACCAGCGCATCGTGCGGCCGACGCCCATCGACCCCGGCCAGACCATCTTCCGCATCGACCGGCGCCACTACAAATGGAACGCCGCCCAGTGGGACCGGCTCGTTGCCGCCTATCCGTATCGCCTCGCCGGCAATAGTCCGGAAGTGAAGGCCCTCGCCGCCAGCACCGGCACCGAACTGCCCTATCTCCGCGCGGATTGGTTCATCGCCACCGCGTCGCGGCCGCCGCTCTACCAGGATTTGCTCCAATTGCCCTCCACCGAGCGCGGCCTCGAACGGCTGCTCCTGGTGGACGTGCTCACGAATTTCAAGGAGGAGACCGTCGTCCGCGCCGGCTTCAACGACTCTGGCGTCTCGAAGAACAATCGCCTGATCGAGCGCCACGACTCCACCTATGGGGCCTACTGGCGCTCCTACGACTTCGCCGAGAAT
>DASPXY010000574.1:0-6282 GCA_035637055.1 Gemmataceae bacterium
GGAGTTTGCCAGCGGGGACGACGGTATCCCAGAGTTGCTTGCCGTCGCTGACGTGGAAACAGAGGACGTGATGCTCGGCGATGGAACCTCGGCGCTCCTTGTCCGAAAGGCCCTGGGGCCAGATGGCGGTCGTGAGGAAAATACGGTCGCGCCAGACGATCGGGCTGGACCAGCCGGGGCTGGTGAAATCGGGATTGTTCTTGCCGCCGCCGTGCAGGAGCGATTTCCAGAGGATGTTCTCGCCGGTCTTGGCGTTCCAGGTCAATGGGAGGTCTTTTTCGTCGGTATAGCCCAGGCCGGTTGGGCCACGCCAGCCGGGCCAACCCGCGGCCGAGACTTTCTGGGAGTGGGCGATCGTTGGGATCAAGGTCAGGAGAGTGAGGGTCAGCCAGGCCATTCTCATCATCGTTTCTCGCGCCAACGTGGAATCCCGCGAAACGAACTCAGAGCGACAACTCACTCTACCCGGACCGTGGATGGTTGGCAATGACGGCCCGGCTCACCTGGCAGGCGAGGTCCGCTGCAGGACGGCGGGGATTGCCTGGATCGGCCCACGGCCCGTCCCGCCTGGCTGCGCAACGATCCGATCGAGCGCGACCGGCGGCAGTTGTAGCGGCGGTGTCAAGGGCCGGGGCGGAATCGGCGCTATTGGCCGCTGCGACTGGAAGGTGCCGCCGGGCACTGGGGGAGGCGCCGGTTGCTGGGCAGGCGCACCGTTCGGCTCGGGGGCCGGTGCGCCGAGGAACGGCGACCCTGGCCCTCCTGGTGCAGGGAGGGTAGGCGCTGGCAGGATCGTCGGGGACACCGGGGACGGGTTGCAGGGAGCAGGGCCGCCCACGAGCAGGGGCGGAGGGCAGGGCGGGCAAATCGGGGCCGGCCGCACGCAGCAAAGCCCCAGCAGCCGACGAATCGGGCCGCACCGACGAACGACCGAGTAGGTCGGTGTCGGGGCACAGCCGATCGCTGGAGGGGACGATGGGAGAAGGAACTGCTCGCCGTCCGCTCGGGCCGACCGGGTCACTCCTCCACTCAGCGCCAGTGCGCAGCCGCAGGCAATCATCCAGGCACGTCTCATCGCATCTTCTCCTTACCGCAGGGAATGGGCAAGTATGCCGACTCGGCCCCGACCGGGGCGAGGGTCCGCACTCGCTCGACTGGGCAGGCCAGCCGTCGTGCGGCCATCTAACGATAGGGGGCACGACCCCGCGCCGACAATGCGCTCACGTGATATTCCAGCTGGATTTCCGTCGTGTGCTGAGAAGACTGACCGGCCGCACAAGGAGAGCAGACGGGGACAGATAGTTTGGCAGGTTGAGGAAAGAGGGCGCTCGTGGCGGAGTGCCCGGTTCACGTTACCAGAGGCGCGTCACCCCGTAGGCGTCGAAAGCCGGGTCGGCACAGACAATCGGGACGCTCTCGACCAATGCCTGGGCGATGATCAGGCGGTCGAAGGGGTCTTTGTGGTGAGTCGGCAAGTTGGCTTGTCGCTCCGCGTACACCACCGTCACTGGCAGGATGCTCAGTCCCAGATCGGCAATGGCCTTGTCCATCCACTGCCGGTAGGGGAGCGAGAGGGTCAGCTTCTTCTGGCCGGTTTTGATCGCGAGTTCCCACACCGTGGCCGCGCTGAGCAACAGGTCGTTGGTTGGGTCTTGCAATGCCACCGTCGCCGGCCCGCTCAATTTCGAGGGATTGTCCAGTGCCCAGATCAGTGTGTGCGTGTCGAGCAGTAGTCTCACTCGACGTACTCCTCGAACCCCTCCGGGATCGCGTCGAAGTCAGGGGCCATGTACAACACGGTGCCCTTGAGCGTCCCGAGTTGGCGGGGCTTGCGGGTGGGTGGCGGCGTGGCCCGGATGGTCGCCACCGGCTTGTCGTCGCGGGTCAGGACGACTTCCTCGCCCGGAGTCAACCTGGCGATGATTTCGGATAGGTGCAATTGAGCTTCTTCCAAAGGGATCGTTTGCATCGCTGTACTCCGTGCAGTCCTGTAGATGCTTGTCGTCCTCGTGATGGTCAACTCCTGCGATTCTACCTGCTTCTCACGCGTGTTTGCCAGACGGAACCCGGGCGAGCCGGAAGCCCAGGTCTCTGAATCGACACTTCGGCCTGCCTCGACGGCGGTTTGCTGCCCGACAAAGGGCTCCGAAGTTGTACCAGCCGCCACCCCGAAATACCTGGCCTGGGCTCTCGTCATCGTGACACCAATCCCAGACGTTGCCATGCATATCGTAAAGTCCCAGCGCATTGCCGGGGTATAAACCGACCTGGGAGGTGCGCTCCAGGTATTTGCCCTTACGGGCCTGACCGGCAGGGTGGTTGCCCTGGAAGTTGGCAAGTTCGGAAGAGAGGTCGTTTGTGGGCTTGTCGAAGTAGAAGTGAAACGCCGACAGATCCCTGGAAACCGGTCCCCCTCGACATGCATATTCCCATTCCACCTCGGTCGGCAAGCGGTATAACCATCCACGCTTCCCCTCCCGTTCATTCAGTTGGTTCAGGAACTGTTGCACGTCCTCCCACGAAACCTGCTCGACGGGGAAGTGGATGAGATCCGCGTCGCTGATCTTCTTCACTTGGTCCTTGCCGCCGCCGCTGCGCGAGAACCAACTCGGGTTGTTGCCTAACACCGCCTGCCACTGTGCCTGGGTGACGGGATAGATGCCGAGGTAGAATCCCTGCGGGATCGTCACCTGTTTTATCCCCGCCCTGCCACCGCCACCGCCGAGCCAGGCCGTGCCGGGCGGAACCCAGGCGAGGTTCAGGCCGAGGGAATTCGTGAAAAGCTCGCCCGGTTGCCGCTCTTTCTTGTGCGGAGGAGTAGTTGGGGATTTGTCTGTGCGGGTCATGGAGTCCTCTCTCGGATGCCGCTGCCTCTTGGGCCAGCCACACTTCAGCAGGTGGAAGATGATTGTCCCTCTCGCTGGGAAGCGGCACGGCGGTTGACTCTGTAGTTCGTTCGTCGAGGCCGTTTCTTTGGATTCGCTCCGGGGATTAGCCGCCTGGTAAAGAAGTCCCGCTGCCAGAGGGCCGTGCGGGTCAGGGAACTGCCCTACATTACCGCAACCCCTGCAGGAACGCCAGCAGGTCGCGGAACTCGTCGGCGCTCAACTGGCGCTCCAGCCCCTCGGGCATCAGCGAAGTCGGCTGGCGTTGCATTGTCTCGATTTCGCCTCGCTGAAATCGCCATTCCGCGCCGCTGGAGTCGCGCAGCACCACGACGTCCGCCGACTGACGGGCAACGACGCCGCCGGCAACGCGGCCGTCCTTCGTCGTCACCAGGTAATTCTCGTAACCCTGGGCGATGGTCGAACTCGGCAGCACGATCGCTTCGAGAATGTCGCGGCCAGAGCGCACTGTGCCGATCTTCGTCAGGTCCGGCCCGATCCTGCCGCCCTGGCTGCCGATCGCGTGACAGGTGGAGCACGCCGCCTTCGCACTGAAGAACACCGCCCGGCCCTTATCGGCGCTGCCGCCGGTCAGCAGCGGCTCGAACTCCGCCAGCCGGGCGCGCTGCTTCTCGGCGCTCTGCCGCAACAGCGCCAGCACCGCGTCGCTCCGCTCCTTCGACACCGCGGGTAGCGACCGCAGCAGCTTGCGCAATTCCTCCTCGCCGGGTCGCCAACCGTGGCGCACCGAGTCGGCCAGGTAGTCGAGCAACGCCGGCGACGTGGCGGGGGTGACGGAGCGTTTGAAGGCGGACAGCAGCAGCGCCGGCGAGATGAGGGCCTCACCGCGCAGAGCCGCAAGCACCTTGCGCGTCTGCGATTCATCCAGCCGACAGCGGCCGAGGATCTCCGCCGCCGCGAGCCGTCCGAGGGGATTGTCGCGATCGGCGAGGCGATCTTTGAGCAGCGCGAACGATGTCGCGGACAACGTCGGGCGGCGCGCGACGACGGCACGCAGCGCTTCCAGGCGCACCTCCGCCGGCTCGGTCGCGCTCTCGGCGATTTCCGCCAGGCGCCCGTCGAGGGAGGACAACTGCAACACCGCCGCCGTCCGCACCGCCTGCAAGCGCAACTCGGCGGTCGGTTCACGCAGGGCGGCAGTCAGGGCGTCGGCCCACGCTGGCGGCAGTTTCGGCAGACTGCCCTGGGTCATCGTCTCCAGGACGAGGAGGCGCCGGTCCAGGGGCGTCTTGCCGGCGCGATTGCGAACCGCGTCGGCGGCGAGATCCTGGATCGCGCGCTTCCCCTGGAAGGCGACGAGCACGCCGCGGAGGCCGCGCTGCTCCTCTTCGGAGATAGTTGCCTTCTCCAGCCACTGCCGCACCAGTCCGGTTGCGTGCTCCGCCCACTCGGGATGCTGCTGCAGGATGGCGAGGGCCGTCTGTCGCAGGCCGGCGTCGGCAGCGCCAACGCGCTGCAGGACAGCCGAGTGCGTCAGCCGGCCACTTTGCCGCGGCGGCTGATCGAGCAGCAATAGAGCCGCCTTCTGCACTCCGAGATGTGGTGATTTCAGCGCCGCCTCAAGGGCTTCGGCGTCGGCGAGACGGTGGGCGGCGTGGATCAGCGCATGTTCGAGGATGCGGTCGGGCTGTCCGGCGAGGGCTTCCCACAGCCCCGGCAGCGTGTCGCGTGTCCCGCAGTGAGCGAGGGCCTGCGCCGCTGCCAGGCGTACCTGCGGCGCCGGAGCGCGGAGCAACCGTGTCAGGGCAGACGCGGCCGATTTATCCGCCTGGAGCGCAAGGACACGCGCCGCTGTCGCCGTCACGTCCGGCTCGGCGTCCTGCAGGCCACGCAGCAGCAGGGGGCGAGAGGTGGGAGCGGGGATCGCGACGAGCGCCCACAGGGCATGCTGCTTCGCGCCCACGCCCCCGTCTGCCAGCACCGACCCGAGAGCGTCGAGAGCGGCCGCCCCCCGCGCTCCAAGCGTGCGCTGGCCACGGTCGCGGACGACGGGGCGCCGATCGGCGAGCAGGGCGGCGAGTTGCCGCGGCGTCGCCCTGTCCCAATCGATCTTCAGACCGAGCGGGTCGGCGATCGGCGCCGCGCCCACCGCGCGCACCCGATAGATCCCGCCCGCCGCGCGTACCTTGCGGATCTGCCCGGTCGGGCAATGGTGGACATACCAGCTCCCCGTATCGACCACGATCAGGCTGCCGTCGGGCGCTTCGAGGACATCGGAAGGGTGAAAATCCGGATCGTCAGTGGTGACGAAGTCGAAATCGAGCGTGCGGAACGTCGAGCCGTCGGGCACGAGGACATGACGGCCCACCTTGCGGGCGTTGTGCTGGGCCGAGAACAGATTGCCGCGCATTTCCGCGGGGAAGGCATCGCCGCGGTAGAGGGTCAGGCCGCTGAGGGCCACCGCGGGAAACAGCGACACCGCAGGCAGCGGTTCGCCGGTGATCGGCAGCGGACTGCCCTTGTCGCGATGGCGTGGATACAGGCCCCCTTCGACGAGGTGAATGAGCGCGTCGCGGAAGCCGTCGCGCGGCACCTGATACCAGTTGTCGGTGCCGATGATATCGCCGCGCGGCGTGAACGCCACTTCGACGAGGTTCTCGAAACCGCGACAGAGCACCTCCGCCCGCGAACCGTCGGGCCGGCAGCGCAGCAGGGCGCCGCTGCGGCCATGCACAACGCTGCCGTCGGGTTGCTTGAGTTTGTAACCGTCGGGGTCGCCCGTCGTCAGGTACAGCAGGCCGTCGGGGCCGAAGGTCAGGCCATGCAGGCTGCCGTTGTCGCGATGGCCGACGAAGTCCGCCAGGAGAACAGTGCGCCGGTCCGCCTTGCCATCCCCGTCGAGGTCTTCGAGGGTGATGAGGTCCGGCGGGTCGGGGACGTACAGTTTGCCGTCGCGCCAGGCCACGCCCATCGGGAAGACGAGCTTGTCGGCGAAGACGCGCGCTTTGCGAAAGCGGCCCCGCTCGTCGGGGTCTTCGAGGACGCTGATGCGACACTTGCGCGTCAACTTCTGCAGTTCGAGGTAAAGGTCGAGGCCGGACGACTCAGTTACGAACAGGCGGCCGCGATCGTCGAAGGTGGCGAACATCGGGAAGACAATGTCCGGCTCGCCCGCGATCTTCTCGATGACGAAACCGGGCGGCACACGCAGGCGGGGGCTGGCTGTTTTCTCCACCGAACCACCGGCCAGCACGCCAGGGAGGAGCGCCAAAGCGACGAGGAGCGTCAAACGGTTCATGGGGTGTTTCCGGAGCAGGTTTCGCGCAAAGACACAAAGAGCGGGCATCACTAACCCGAAGCGTGAGCGAGGGCGCCTTAGCTCCTGCCCTCGCTCACGCTTCGGGTTAGTGCCCGAACACCCGTGCGTGCGTCTTGT
>DASPXY010000575.1:0-4143 GCA_035637055.1 Gemmataceae bacterium
CAAGCAGTGGCACGGTCAGGAGACCGTGCCACAACGGGGGAAGCCACAATTGTCATCGCTTCAAGCGGTTCTTGCCGCTCCGCACTTCGTACTTTGTACTCCGTACTCCGTACTCGGTACTGTGTCCTTGACTTCTGCCCCCTGCCCTCTGACTTTGCTACATTATTTGTAAGAGCGCTTGCGTGTCTGCACAACAAGGATCAACCCCATGCAACCCGAGGCCCCGCAGCCCTCCGAGAACAGTCAGCCCGCCAAGGGACTCCCGCCGGTGGCGCCGCCGTCCGGCCGTTTCATCGCCCAGCTCTTCCTTGTGCCGGGATTGATCGTTGCCGTCGCCGTGCTGATCTATCTCGGCTCATCGTACCTGGTCCGCTCCAGTCACACACCCGAGAGCTTCCTCAAGGAACTCGACAGCGTCAATCCGGAGATTCGCTGGCGCGGGGCGCACGACCTGGCGCAGGTGCTCAAACGTCCGGAGAGCCTCAAGTTGGCCTCCGATCCGAAGTTCGCTCTCGACCTCGCCGAGCGGCTGGACAAGGCCCTTGCAGAGGTCGAAAAGGAGGAAAAGGCGTCGCTGGAGGACATCGAGAAGGAGGTCAAGAAGCGCGGCAAGGAGTTGACGCAGGGCGAGCGCGACGCCGTCTGGCGGAAACTGGCCAACCAGCGCAACCATGTCCTGTTCCTGATCGCCTGCATGGGGGACTTCACGATTCCGGTTGGGGCGCCGCTGCTGGGCGAGGTGGCGCTGAAAGACACCGGGGCCGAGATCAAGGGCGTGACGCTGCGGCGGCGCCGGGCGGTGTGGGCGCTGGCGAACCTGGGCGACAACTTCAAGCGGCGCTATCTCGGCGAGCGCAGCGAAACGCCGAAGCCCGACGAGAAGGTGTTATCGGCCGAGCAGAAGGCCGCCATCATCGCGGAGTTGCAAGATGAGGTCAAACAGGGCGGTAAGCGCGCGGAGTGGGCGCGAGCGGCCCTCCGACCGCTCCAGGGACAGCCCTCCGGCGTGGACGCCGTGCTGGAGCGTTGCGCGTCGGCGGACGACCCGTACCTGCGTTCATTGATCGCGCATGCGCTGAACTTCTGGGACGGTGACCGCGTCGAACCGACGCTGTTGCGGCTGGCGCGCGACGACGGCCACGGGAAGATTCTTGAGATTACCGAGACGGACTGAGAGGGCATGGGAGATGCCGGAAGTCGCAAATTCGGGCCTGACGCACCGCGGGCTGGTGCTGCTGGGGTTGATGGCGGCGGTCGTGGTCGTCCTCTGGGCGGTGCTGCGGCCATCGCGGCAAACGCCGCCGGAGGCAGCAGGCAAGCCGGACTTGCCGGCGGCCCTGGTCTGCCCGATTGTGGGTACTTTTCCCGCGTCGGTGCCGTGGTCGAGCGTGGGCCGGATGGATGGGGTGATGCCGAGCGCCCCCGGCTGGCAGGTGCGCTACAACGCGACGGTGGCTCTCGCGCGCCGCGGCAGCCCGCGCTTGCCGTTCGACATTCTCAGCGAAATGCTCGATGAGGATCGGCAGATGCGGAACTGGCGCGCCCGCCTGCAGGACGGCCGCGAGGTGCCCGATGAGGCCGCCGCGCGCCGGACCGTGCTGGCGGCGCTCAAGGTGTTTGCGGAGTGGCACAAGCACGCCGACGCGGTCAAGACGGTAGGTGCGGACAATCCGGATCTGCGAAAGGTGTACGCCGCCGTCGAGAAGTTGACGCACAGCCCGAATCAGGTCGTGAAGATGGAAGCGACCAATGTGCGGCTGAACTTGCCGAAGGGTTGAACCCCAAAGAGCACAATGACCACAAAGAAGAGAAGAGAATGAAGAACGGAGAACAGCGAACGGAGCATGAGCAGCAGACCTCTCTTCGCATTCTTCATTCTCGTCTCTTCTTTGTGTCTTTGTGGTCTTTGTGCTCTTTGTGGTTCAAATCCGTCTTGCCGCGAGTTTGTTGAGGATCGCGATGCCGCGCTCGATGGTCTCCTCGCTGGCGGCATAGCTGATGCGAAAGTGCGTGTCGCTTCGGCTGAAGACGCCGCCGGGGATGATCAGCAGGTTGTTGTGGATCGCCTCGGTCACGAACTCCGTGCCGCTGCCCCACGGCGCGCGCGGGAACATGTAGAACGCACCACCCGGTTTGACGATCTCAAAACGGTCTTTCAGGCCGTCGTAGAGGTGATCGCGGCGGCGGCGGTAGTCGGCGACGAAGCCGGAGATGTCGTAATCCCAGGCGGCGACGCCGGCGTACTGCACGATACTGGGAGCGCAGACATAGGTGAACTGCTGCAGTTTGATCATCTCCTCGATAAGCCGCCGCGGCCCGTGACAGAAGGCCAGTCGCCAGCCGGTCATGGCGTACGCCTTGCTGAAGCCGTCGAAGACGACGACGTCTTCGTTGAACTCCGCCGGGCTGGCGAAGTCGCCCTCGTAGCAGAACGCTCGATAAACCTCGTCGCTGAGCAGCAGGATGCGCCGTTCGCGGGCCAGCGCCGCCAGATCGGCGAGCGTTTGCCGCGCGTAGAGCATGCCGGTCGGGTTGGCGGGACTGTTAACGATGATCGCCTTGGTGCGCGGCGTCAGGGCGGCCTTGACCCGATCGAGGTGGATGGCGAAGTCGGGGTAGGTATCGACGAAGACGGTTTTGCCCCCCGCGACGGTGACGAAGTGCGGATACATGACGAAGTAGGGGTCGAAGACGATGACCTCGTCGCCGGGGTTGATGGTGCAGAGCAGGGCAAGGACGAGGCCGCCGCTGGTGCCGCTGGTGACGAAGACCTCGCGGTCGGCCTGGCGGTAGCGGCGCTGCACGTCGGCGCGGATTTTCTCGCGCAGTTCGGGGATGCCCTGCGTGAGGGTGTAGGCGTTGTGGCCTTCATCGATAGCTCGATGGGCGGCGGCCTTGATCGGCTCGGGCACGTCGAAGTGCGGAATGCCGATGCTCAGGTTGACCGGGTCTTTGAGGCTGCGGGCGAGGTCGAAGACCTTGCGAATGCCGGAAACCTCGATGGAACGCATACGGTCGGCAATCCAGTGATCGTGCATGTCGATTCGTCCGTTGGTCGTGTGCCGTTGTCGTTCACCGCTTCCCCTTCCCGCCTTGCCGCTTGCCGCCCGCGGGTTTGCTGCCTGAAGCCCTGCCTTTGGCGGGCCGCTGTCCATCGTCACTGCTCGTCTTCGCCTCTCGTTCTTTTGCCTCTCTCGCCTCCAGGCGTTTCTTGAAGACCACGAGGGGGAGACCCCCCTTGTCCTTCCGCCGCTCCTCAATGAACTGCCAGAATTCCGGCGAACTCGCCAGCTGTAATTCCTCCTCGTCGTAGCACTCGACCCCAAGCAGGACGACAGAGGGCTTTCCGTCACGTGTCAGCACAACGCGCTCCCTTTGGGCCGTTTTGAGGATGGCCTCCAGATTCTCCCGAGCGTCGGTCAGCGAAAAGGTCTTCATGTAATATCCTCCGTTCTCTGTTCTGGGGTCTTGCGGCGGACAGCCCGGACATGCACTCGGTTTTCCGCCGTCTCCACGTCGTAGAAGATCCGAAAATCACCAACTCGAAGTTGCCATACCGGAGGCACGTGTTCAAACCGGGGCGTGAGTGTGGGCAAGCACTTGCGCCGCCGCGTTGCCTTCGCCGGCTGATGGCTCAGGTGTTCCTCGATCGCATCTGCAATGGCACGCTGTTCAAACGCACGGAGTCCTTCCAAATCGAGCGCCGCCAAGTCGTGGATGATGATCTCGTACTGCATCCACACCATTCTACCGACAGGAGGCATTCGGGGTGAGGTCACCTCGGCCGCCATCCACCGACGGGGTGTTTGCAGGGCACGACAGGGTCGAAATCTCCGCGCAATTTTCTTGTGACCCCTGGCGGGAGAGGATATCATGCGGAGTAGGACTTCCTCCGCGCAAAGGGTCGCAACATGGTCGAACATAAGGTCGCCTGCCCGCAGTGCCATTCCGCCCTGAAATCGGCCAAGCCCATCCCCGCCGGGATGAAACTCAAATGTCCGCGCTGCGGGACCATGTTCAGTGCCCCGCACGCCGCGCCGAACGGTCCGCACAATGGGGCGCTCGCATCCGCGGGGGGTGCTGCGCTCGCCACCGCCGTCCAGAGCCCCCCGGCAGCAGCGGTTCCGGCCACGGCTCCCCCTT
>DASPXY010000576.1:0-5462 GCA_035637055.1 Gemmataceae bacterium
GGGACACATCTCGAATAATACGAATCTATCAATCTGTATTATTTGAGATGCGTCCCCTTTCCGGCAATCGTCAGGGTTGTCCCCAATTGCCCCCTCGGCGAGGAGGAGGCGCCAGATCACCTGGCGTTCTTTATTATCGCGTCAATATCCCAGAAGTTAATCGTTCGATCGGAACTTCCGGATGCGAGGATTTTCCCGTCCGGGTTGAACGCGATCGAGTAGACGTGGTCGGTGTGCCCCTTCAACTGTGCTTTCTCATTGCCGCTCGCCACGTCCCATAACCTCACCACGTTGTCGGAGGCCCACGCAAGTACTTTGCCGTCCGGACTGAACGCGAGAGCACCGCACCGGTTCCCCTGGAGCACAGACACGAGCTTCTTGGCCGCCACGTCCCAGACTTTCACGCCCTCGTCATTTCCCGAGGCCAGCCATTTCCCATCCGGGCTGAAAGCCACCGCGAAGACCCCTCTTCCAGGTCCGACTGCTTCCTCTGCTTCGAGAGTCGCTTTTTCCTTCTTGGTCGCCACGTCCCACAACCTCACAATCTCATCGTAACCGCCCGAGGCCAAAGTCTTCCCATCCGGACTGAAAGCGACGCAGTTGAGGAGCTTCTGGTGTCCTTGAAGGATTGCGGTGGACTTGCCAGTGGCCAAGTTCCAGAGCGTCATGGCGTTGCCGAAACTTCCCGATGCCAGGGTGCTGCCGTCGGGGCTGAATGCCGCGCAGGTCGCGATACGCTCGTGATCGAGGCGGAGTTTTTCTTTGCCCGTATGACTGTCCCAGACCTTCACGACACCCGGAAGGAAATTACCTCCCTCCTTGGTCTCATCGGCGCCACAGGATACGAATGTCTTACCGTCGGGGCTAAAACACAAACCAGTGGCCGGCGGATTTTTCCCGATGGTGAACTTCTCCTTCCCGGTTGCCACGTCCCACAATTTGATCTCACTGGGAAAGCGGCTTACCGTGCCTCCCAGAGCCGTGCGACCGACTTCACGGGCTTGGTCGATTCTGCCGACCCCTGCGACCAGTGTCTTGCCGTCCGGGCTGAATCCAAGGGCAAAGACGTAGCCGCCCGCTTTCCATACGTTTCGTGGTTTGATTTCTTCGGCCGATATGTGATGGGAGACCATGTAGCCGCTGGCCAACAACGACGCGAAAGCAACTACGACCGGACACAAGACGTCCCGTTTCACTGCCCTACCCTCCTTGAGATTCCCGCCGAACTATGGGATTGGTCTCGAAAGGGGACGCATCTGAACGCCATGAAGATAGGGCACAAATCCTATCTTCATGGCGTTCAGATGCGTCCCCTTTTCGCCGCCTTTTCGCCGCTCCCTCGTTCCCAAACTCTGTTTGGGAACGCACGTTCGCGAAACTCTGTTTCGCGCCCCGTCTGGCTGGGGGTATGGCGCGCGAAACGGAGTTTCGCCCAAGCCCGTTCCCAAACAGAGTTTGGGAACGAGAAGCGAGAAGATGAGAAGAGCGCTACCGCACCGGCACGGCGATGGCGAAATCGCCTTCGCGCACTACGCCGTTGCCCTTGGTGATAATCCGTTCCTGCCCGGTCAGCCCGTACCGAACCTCGGCCACGCGGCCGTCGTCCTGACCGACCTCGACGACAGCCCGCCGCACCACCCCACGCTCGCCCTCGGCCTTGGCCTCGGCGATGTGATACACGCAGGTCTTGCCTTCCTGCCGCACCAGGGCCGACGAGGGGACGGTGAACACATCCTTGCGCTCGTCGAGGACAACCTGGGCCGTCCCCGTCATCTGCGGTTTGAGGTGGCGGTCCGGGTTCGGCACGTGGATCTCGACGCGCATCGTCCGTGTCACCGGGTCGAGCGCCTCCGCCGTGTAGGTCACCTCGCCGGGGAACTCGCTGCCGGGAACCTTCTCGTGCAGCGCCGGCACGCGCAGCAGCACGTTATTTCCCGGGGCGCCTTTGGCCCGCGCGCGGAAGTAAGGCACGTCGCGCTCCGGCACGTCGATCAGCACCCGAACCACGTCGGTGCGCATCACCTGCAGCAGCGGCGTGATCGAGTCCTTGACCACGGTGCCGCGGTCCACCCAGCGCTTTGTGACCACGCCATCGAAGGGGGCGCGGATCGTCGCGAAGGCGACCAGCGCATTGAGCCGCGCCAGCTCGGTCTGGGCCACCTTGATCTTGCTCTCGGCCACCTTGACATCGCCCTCCGCCGCGCGCAACTTGGCCTCCCGCGTCAGCACCTGGGCCACGGCGGCCTCGACCGCGGCCAGGGCCGTCTTGTGCTGCAGTCGCGCCTCCTCGGCGAGTTGCTTCTGCACGGTGTCCTGACTGACCAGGCGCACCGCACGCTGATGTTGCAGATCGCGATACTCGACATCAGCCTGATGGCGCTTCTTCTGGGCCTCTGCCTCCTTGACCTCCTCGGCAGCCACGTTGCGCAGCTTGATGGCCTGCTCGTGAGCCGCGACAGCCAACTCCTGCAGGGCTTGCTTGTTGTCGCGTTCGGCGACCAGGTCGGGGATGTCGAGGACGATCAGCACCTCGCCGCCCGGGCCGCCCGCCACGCCCCCGCGCACGGAGCGGCCGATCTCGGCGTTCGGCCCCAGCGTCTGCACCATGCCGCGCACCTGGGCATACAGGTCGGCTTTCTCGAATGGCTCGACCGTCGCGGTGTACTCACGCCGCACCGCCAGGCTCGCCTGTTTCTCGGGCGTGATCGTCTCCAGACGCGGCACGCGCTCGATCTCGCCGAGGTTGGGCTTCTTCGCCGCCCGCGCACCGCAGCCCATCAGCGATAGTGTCATGCCCACAAGAAGCCACACGGGTATCAGCTTGTGCATCGGAAGATCTCCTCGCCATCGAACTCTCTCCTCGCCCCTTGCGGGAGAGGGGTCGGGGGTGAGGGGTAAAGCCGAGGACTGTTCCCTGGCTATTCCCCTCACCCCCAACCCCTCTCCCGCAAGGGGAGAGGGGAGAAAGACTGGGACGGCACCTCACGATTGAGCGGCCTGCCGTGGCTTGAACAGCAGGTACAGCACGGGCACGACGAACAGCGTCAGTACCGTCGAGCCGAGCAGGCCGCCGATCACTGCCCGCGCCAGCGGTAAGTTCATCTCGTCGCCCGGATGACGATGCAGCGCCAGCGGCAACAAGCCGACAATAGTCGCCAGCGTCGTCATCAGGATCGGCCGCAGCCGCGTCCGCGCCGCCGTGACGATCGCCTCCAGCGGCCCACGCCCCTCGGCACGCTGACGGTTGGCAAACTCCACCACCAGCACCGAGTTCGACACCGAGATGCCCACCATCAGCAGCACGCCCATCAGCGATTGGATGTTCAGCGACGTGCCCGTCGCCCACAGGACGAGGACCACGCCGATCAGGCCCAGCGGGGCCGCTACAATCATGATTAGCGGATCCAGCCACGAGGAGAACTGCGCCGCCATCACCAGGTACACCAGCAGCACCGCCAGCACCAGGTTGAACGCCATCTCCCGAAACGACTCGCGCATGCTCGCAATCTCGCCGCGCACCTCCACGCGCACATTGCGCGGCAGCCGCAAAGGCTCGGGGTCCAGGCCGTACGCCTTCTGAATTTCCTCGCGCCCGTGCGGCCGCGGCTTCTTCAGGAACGCCATCATCTTCTGCCGGAAAGCCTCGTCCTGGAACAGACTCAGACTTTCCGGATCGACTTCATAGTAATCGGTGAGCGCGGCCCGTCCCGCGGGGGTCGGCCGCATGAAATAGGTCGTGAGCAGTTCCTTGAACTCCTCGTCGTCGTGGAGCTTTGGATGCTCCTTCGCCAGCACCTTGACGGCGTGGTTCATCAGCCTGTCCGCGGGCGCCAGCCCGCGCGCGTACTCCAGTGGCAGCTCGGCAATAATGCGGTCCACCCGGGCCGCCACGCCCGCCAGGTCATTGTTGCCGACGCTGACGAACAGCTGGCTGACGCGGCCGCTGCCGTAGCGATAGACCTCGACCGGCGCCTCCGTCGCCACCACGCGGGCCACGTCACGCACCAGCGGCACACGATCCTGGCTCCGGAGCCGCGCCGCCGACAGCGGGATGTTCTCCAGGGTCTGCACATTCTCGACGACGTGCTCGGGATACTGCACCCCAATGACGTACGGGTTGCCCGATTGCGGATCGATCCAGAAGTTCGGCGCCAGCTGAGCGCTGGACATCAGGGCGGCAATGATATTGCGCACCACGTCGGTCTGCGTGAGCTTCAAGCGCGCCGCCGCCGTCCGGTCCACCTCGATTTTCAGTTGCGGCAGGTCCATCGCCTGCGGCAGATACGTCTCCTTGACCTGGCGGATCCGGCCGATGCGCGCGTCGAGGAACCGCGCCACCTTGCGCTGCCCGGCATCGTCGAGGCCCTGAACCTGCACCTCGATCGGCGCGACGGCGCCGCCGTTGAGAATGCGCCGAATCATGCCGCCCGTCTCGAAAAAGAAATCGTCGCCGGGGAAGCGCTCGTTGAGCTTGCGCCGCAGCCGGTCCACGTACTCGAGCGTCGGCGTGTGCCGTCCCTCGAAGCCGCTGCGCAGTTGCACGCGCAGAAACGCCGCGTGCGGGCCGTTGTTCGAGGTGTAGACCGCGGACCAACGCGACGAGATGCCGATATTTGCCATCGTCAATTGGAGATCCTCCGGCGGCACTGTTTCGCGCACCATCTTGTCGATCTGCAGCACCTGCTCCTCGGTCGTCTCGACGCGCGGCCCGCCCTTGGCCCGCAGATGGACGGTGAACTCGCTGGCGTCCACCTCGGGGAACAACTCCTGGCCGATGACATTGAAGCACAGGACGGCGGGCACGACCGCTGCCACGATCAGCCCGAACACCGCCGCCGGCCAGCGCAGGCACAGCCGCAGCGCCCTCTCGTAGCCGTGCGTCAGCGCCTCGAAGAATCGGTTGAACACCGGCGCCACCCAGAAGGTCAAGGCAACGAGTACGATCAAGGCCGCCAGCGCGCCGACGCCGATGATCCCCTGTTGCCCCAGCAGCGGCAGGCCCAGGAACGGCGCGGCCAGGGTATTGGCGGCGTCCTCCGGGAGTACGTCGGGCAGCCAGTGAGCCAGCGCCGGCACGCCCAGGCCGAGGACAGCCAGGGGCAGCGCCAGGAAAAACAGCCAGCGCGGGAAATGCTCCGTCTCGCCGTGCGGCTTGAGGTACTGCGAGCAATACAGCGGCGAGACGGTGCGCGACACCACGTAGGAGGCGGCCATCGCCAGCGTGGCGCTGACCGCCAGCGGCGCGAACAGGTACTTGCCGACACCCGTGATGAAGACCAGCGGAAAGAAGACGACCACCGTGGTAACCGTCGCCATCAGCACCGGGACGGAGATCTCGGCAGCGCTGTCGCGGGCGGCGTCCAGCGGGCTCTTGCCCATGTTGAGATGGCGCACCGTGTTCTCGACATCGACAATCGAGTCGTCAACGACACGGCCCAGGATCAGCGCCAGGCCCCCCAGGG